>JBIKMK010000273.1:0-5826 GCA_044359315.1 Bryobacteraceae bacterium
GTGGAGACGTTGGGCGAGCAGGCGGACTTTGGCTTTTATGACAAGTTCACGGTGGCCTTGTGGATGCGGCCGGAAGCGCTGACCGGGGCGTTGGTGACGCGGGCGGTGGACAAGACGGACGACGAAGGCTGGAGCGTCTATCTCGAAAACGGCAAGCTGCAGGTGAACCTGATTAAGCGGCGTCTGGATGATTCCATCCGGTTGGAGACCGTGCGCGCGGTGCCCAAGGGCGAATGGCAGCATGTGGCCATCAGCTATGACGGGTCGCGGTTGGCCAGCGGGGTGAAGATCTTCATCAATGGCCGTTTGGAGCCGGTGAACATTATTCTCGACGCCATCAACCAGGACTTCCGAGCCAAGGCTCCGCTGCGGTTGGGCGCGGGCGGTTATTTGGAAGCAAAGTTCCGGGGTGATTTGGATGAGCTGCGTATTTATGGACGCGCCATCACGGACGAAGAAGCGGCGATCTTGGCGACACCTCGCACTTTGGGCGAGCTTGCCCGGGCGGCCACCCGTTCCGGCGCGGAGACGGCCAAGCTGCGGGCGGCGTATCTGGACACTGCGGCCAGCGCTCCGGTGCGGCAAGCGGCGAAAGAGGCGCATCAGGCGCAGCTGAACTATGCCACGTATCTGGAGAGTGTGCCGACGGTGATGGTGATGGAGGAGACCGCCGCGCCGAAGCCGACGTTTGTGCTGGATCGGGGCAGCTACGACCGGCCACGTGATCCGGTGCAACGGGGTGTGCCTGGTGCGCTGCATCCGCTGCCGGCCGGGGCGAGTCCCAATCGATTGGGACTCGCTCAATGGATCACCAGCCGCGAGAATCCGCTGACGGCTCGCGTGACGGTGAACCGGTTCTGGCAGATGTACTTCGGCACGGGGTTAGTGAAGACCGTCGAGGATTTTGGCTCACAAGGCGAATGGCCCGCGAATCTCGATTTGCTGGACTGGCTGGCGACGGAGTTTGTCGAGAGTGGCTGGGATGTGAAGAAGCTACAGAAGACGATTCTGAGCAGTGCGACCTACCGCCAGCAATCGAACGTGACGCCGGAGCTGGAAAGCCGCGATCCGGAGAATCGGCTGCTGGCGCGAGGACCGCGTTACCGGCTGCCGGCGGAGATGCTGCGGGATCAGGCGTTGGCCGCCGCGGGTCTGCTGGCGCCGCGCATTGGCGGGCCTTCCGTGAAGCCTTATCAGCCGCTGGGTTTGTGGTCGGAACTGGGCGACAAGGATTATGAGCGCGACAAAGGCGAAGGGCTTTACCGGCGCAGCCTCTATACGTTCTGGAAGCGGACGTCGGCACCACCCTTTATGTCGACGTTTGATTCCGCTTTGCGGGAAAGCTGCACGGTGCGCGAGAGCCGCACCAATACGCCGCTGCAGGCGCTGAACCTGATGAACGACGTAACGTTTCTGGAAGCGGCGCGCGTATTGGCGGAGAAGGTGATGGTGGCAGCGGCGGGCGATGGGCGGATTGATGAGATCTACTTGCGGGTGTTGGGACGTAAGCCCGCGGAGGCCGAACGCGGGACGTTGAAGAAGTCCCTGGCCTATTACCTGGACCGGTTCCAATCGGACCCGCGACTGGCCAAGGAACTGCTGGCCCAAGGCGATGCGCCGCGCAATGCCGCGCTGGCACCTGGGGAGCATGCGGCCTACATGGCGGTGGCGAGCCTAGTGTTGAATCTCGATGAAGCGCTTTCCAAGGAGTAACCGATGCTGAGCCGCCGTCAAGTTCTCCAAAATACGCTTGGGCTGGCCGCGTTGAACGCGCTGGGCGCCGATGCGGTGCCGCAAGCGGGCCCGCACTTTGCACCCAAGGCCAAGCGGGTGATCTATCTGTTCCAGTACGGCGGCCCGTCGCAGATTGATCTGTTTGATCCCAAGCCGATGCTCGCGAAGATGCAGGGGCAGGACCTGCCGGGGTCGATCCGCATGGGACAGCGGCTGACGGCCATGACGGCCGGGCAGACGACGTTCCCGATTGCGCAATCAATCTTCCCCACTTCACAGCGCGGCCAGAGCGGCGCCTGGGTGAGCGATCTGTTGCCGTATACGGCCAAGATTGCCGACAACCTCACGTTTATCCGGTCCATGCAGACCGAGCAGATCAACCACGATCCGGGCGTCACCTTCTTCCAGACGGGCTTCCAGTTGGCGGGGCGGCCGTCGATAGGTTCCTGGTTGGCGTATGGCTTGGGCAGTGAGAACAAGGATCTGCCGGCGTTTATCGTGATGACCTCCAAGGGCGGCACGCTGGGCGATCAACCGCTCGCGGACCGGCTGTGGGGCAGCGGCTTTCTGCCAACCAAGTATCAAGGCGTGAAGTTCCGCGCGGGGGCCGATCCGGTGCTGTATCTGTCGAACCCGCCGGGCTTGGATCGTGAGGCGCGGCGGCGGTTTCTGGATGATCTCAACACGCTGAACCGGGCGAAGCTAGAAGAGACCGGCGACCCGGAGATTTCGACCCGGATTGCCCAGTACGAGATGGCGTTCCGGATGCAGACCTCGGTGCCGGAGTTGACCGACCTGAGCAAGGAACCGGCGTCGACGTTTGACCGCTACGGCCCGGATTCACGCATCCCGGGCACTTACGCCGCCAATTGCCTGCTGGCCCGGCGGCTGGCGGAGCGCGGGGTCCGCTGCATCCAACTGTTCCATCGCGGCTGGGATCAGCACCAGCAGCTGCCCACGTATCTGAGCGCCCAATGCAAGCAGACGGACCAAGCCTCAGCGGCGCTGGTGCAGGATCTGAAGGAGCGCGGGCTGCTGGATGACACGCTGGTGGTGTGGGGCGGCGAGTTCGGCCGGACGGTCTATTGTCAGGGCAAGCTGACACCGGAAGATTATGGTCGGGATCACCACCCGCGCTGCTTCACGGTGTGGATGGCGGGCGGCGGCGTGAAGCCGGGCGTGACATACGGCACAACGGACGACTTCAGCTACAACGTCACCGAGAACCCGGTGCACGTGCACGACCTGCACGCCACGATTCTGCATAGCCTGGGGATTGACCACACCAAGCTGACCTACAAGTTCCAAGGCCGGCACTACCGGTTGACGGACGTGCACGGGCGCGTGGTGCGGGATGTGCTGGCGTAGGGCTGGTCTAGGCGACTTCGAGCGTATCGACCAGGTGCGAAGGCTCCGGGATGGTTTCACCATCCTCGCGCAGGGAGCGCAAGTGAATTTCCAGTGCTTCCTGGATGAGGAGCTTGGTCTCGTCCAACGAAAATCCTAGCGCCACACAACCTGGGAGATCGGGTACGTATGCGCCCCACCCATTGCCTGATTTCTCGTAGACGACCGCATATCTCATTTCTTGAGCCCTGCTTGCTTCAGTACTGATGATAACGTCCCGGGCGGAACTTCAATGGATGGATGCCCGGGTACGGTCACTTTACCGGGTTTCATGGGGTGGATGAAATGGCGATGGCTACCTTCCTGATTCTTGATCGCCCAGCCGTCGTCCATCAAGAGCTTGAGCAGGTCGCGCACCTTCACGAGAACAGTTTACTTGGGAACGGCCCGATGTTCTCGTGCTACGGGTCGTTCCCGGAAGCGGTATGCTCTCCCTCGTGATCAATCGTCGCGAGTGCCTTTCCCTTACTGCTTTGACGCTCCCCGGCGTCGCCGCTTCGGCGGAGGTGCGCCGTGAAGTCTTTCTCGCCTCCCCCGGTAAGGGCACGGCGGTGATGGCGTTTGCCTATGCGCTGGACCGGCAGGGGCGGCGGATGCTTTCGATTGAGCAGCGGTGGAGCCGGTCGGACACGATTGACGTGGCGTTTATCCGGACGTCGGATGATTTCGGCCAGCACTGGAGCGCTCCGCGCGAGGAGCGGACGGCGGAGCGGCGCCCGGAGGGCATGTGGCGCAAGCATCATCGCGGTGTCTGGCTGGACCCGGGGTCCGGGCGGACGTTGACGTTGTGGATTGAGGGTACACTGCCCACCGATGATCCGCTGGAAGGTATGCGGCAGTGGCGGGTGCACTATCAGGTGCCGGGTGGGCGGCCGGAGATCGTGGTGCATTCGGGGAAAGAGTATGACGCTTCACACCCATTGCCGGGTGTTTGGTTGGGCAAGAACTCGGCGATGTTGGGGGACCAGACGTCGGCTCCGATCCAGTACCGGAAGGAGATCCTGATTCCCTTGTCGATTGCTCCGATGGGTACGGATGGCAAGCTGGCCAACCCGGGCGGCGGCTACACGTATCACGACACGGCCGTCCTGCACGGGCGCTGGCAGGGGGAACGGCTGGAGTGGCGGATGGGGGATGTGATCCCGGGTGATCCAAGGAAGACCTCGCGCGGGCTTTCTGAAGGGACGTTGGTTGAACTGGCGGGCGGGCGGCTGCTGTGCGTGATGCGCGGAGCCAATGACAAGCACCCGGATTGGCCTTCTTACAAATGGTTTTCGATTTCCAGCGACGGAGGCTGGCGGTGGTCCAAGCCGGAGCCGTGGACGGATACGCGTGGGGGGAACTTCTTTTCACCGAGTTCGTGCTCGCAGTTGCTGCGGCATTCCAGCGGGCGGATCTTTTGGCTGGGCAACATCAACGAGGCAAACCCGCGCGGCAACCGGCCGCGGTACCCGTTCTTTCTAGTGGAAGTGGATGGCCACAGCGGCCTGGTGAAGCGCGAGACGATGCGCATGATCGATAACTTGCAGCCGGGCGAAGATCCGCTGTTGACCCTGTCGAACTTTCTGGCGCGGGAGGATGCGCGGACGCGGGAGATCTGCATCCACATGACGCGCCTGCTGGCCAAGAACGATGGCTGGGAGGGCGATGCGATGCTCTACCGGGTGGCGGTGTAGCCGTGGGTGCGGCCGGTGCTCGCCTACGATCGTTAAGTTCTGGGCCTTGGGGAAACGAATTCGGGTCCGAACGCGTCGAAACGGGAGTATAGTCGAAGCTAGGAGGCGAAATGCGTCTACTTGTTCTGTTTTCTGCTTTGGCGGCATCCGCGCTGGGCCAAAGCTTGATCTCCGCCAAATCCGGCCTGATCCACTACACCGAAGGCGATGTGTTGCTGGCGGGCAAGCCGGTGGAATTGAAGACCAGTGTCTTCCAAACCATGAAGCCCGGCGAAACGCTGGCGACTGAAGAAGGCCGCGCGGAAGTGCTGCTGGGCCCGGGCGTGTTTCTGCGGATGAGCGATCACACCCAGGTGAAGATGATCAACGGCGAAGTCACCGATTCCCGCATTGAGCTGAAGGAAGGCTCCATCATCATCGAAGCGGCCGATTCAGTGAAGACCAATCGCGCGCTGGTGCTGGTGGGCGGCCAGGAAATCGTGATCAATAAGGACGGCGTCTACTCGATTACGGGTGGTCCGCAGGCGAGCGTGCGGGTCTGGTCCGGAGAGCTGGCCGTGGGCTCCACGCTGCTGAAGGGCGGCCGGGTGATGATGCTGGCCGACGGCAAGGTGGAGAGGTTCGACAAGGATCAGACCGATAGCCTCTACCGCTGGGCCAGCCGCCGGGCCAGCTATGTCGCCATGGCCAACATGTCGGCTGCCCGCACCGTGCAGATGGACTCGCCGCGCGGCTGGACCACCGGCGGTTGGTATTTCAACACGTTCTTCAACATGTTCACCTACATTCCGGGTCAGGGCGCGTGGAACAGCCCGTTCGGCTACCGCTTCTGGTCCCCCGGTGCGGTGCTGGCGGTCTACCAGCCGGTGTTCTCGGGCGGTGGTAGTGGCGGTGGACCAAGCTTTGGTGGACCCGGTGCAGGCGGATGGCAGAGCTCCTATAATCCGAACCTGGGCTACTCGACGATTGGTGGCCGCACGGGCGGCGGAGTGAACGGGGGCGTTTCCTC
>JBIKMK010000006.1:0-19015 GCA_044359315.1 Bryobacteraceae bacterium
TAGGGTCAGTTCTCCGGTTTGAGCGGGCGCGGCACCCGTGGCGGTGGCCAGGGATGCCACACCCGCTGATTGCAACACTTGGCGGCGAGTACGGCCTTTCATGCCCCCGATTATGTCGAATTTGTGTGGCTTGTGGTAACGGCCCCGATCGCGGAAGAAACGTTTTTCAATTCGCCGTCACTTTACGAATGTAGGAGGCCACCGCCATGGCCATGATCGAGTGGGAAGACCGAACGCCAAGTTGCCGCGCCAAAATGTTAGCGCACATCAGGCACCAGGTAACCCCTCGCCGCTCCCCCTGGACCGCCATCGCGGTTTCCAGTGGCACCGTGGCTCAACTGCTCGGGATCGGGTGGATACTGTTCCGCTAAGGATGTATCTACAATTCGTCTGCTAAATGTAAATCAGCGAGAGCCGGAGATGTCTGATGAATACTATCCATAACTGTCCGGCTAAGGCGCGTACACAACGAAATTCAAGGCCTGGCTGAAAAAGAGATACCAAATCAGGCCCGCCGCTTGCGCAGCCGTCAGCAAGCTGGCGATTACGGCCGGCACAAGAGATGCGCGCTTGGGGTGTTTTTCCCCACGTAAATCACGGAGAAACCGCCGCCGGCATTCCGGCGTGCGGTCCTCCCAATCGATCATGGCCAAGGGCGGTTGGCTCCTAACGAAAGGTAGGTGTAAGAGGTCTAGGTATTGTTACCTAGTTCCGCCCTGATTGCTAGATTCTAAACGAAATTGAACGTACCGACAGTAGTAGCCGGGCTATCCTTCGATAGTTTGTGCGGCGAATGTCTTACAAGCGTTCCAGTTGAAGTGAGCTTGTTGGGTTGTCCGCAGGAAAAAGAACGCCTTACGGTTGAGAGCGCAGAGCGCCCTGCACTGCCGGATAAAGCGCCTGATATACACCATGGCCCTTCTGATAGTGGGCCTCATTTTCGTCGGGGGGGCAGGTGGCCGTCACCGCGATAGTCGCCCGGCAGGCCTCGGGAACCGACGTGAATTGGCCTGTGCCCACCATGCCCAGAAGCGCCGCGCCATAGGCGGAGCCTTCCTGGGTGGCCAGGGTCATCACCGGCTTGGCCAGGATACTGGCCAGCACCTGCCGCCACAGCGGCGACTTGGCGCCCCCGCCGGAGGCCCGGACCGCTGCCACCTTGACGCCCAACTGCTCCACCAGATCCAGGCAATCCTTTTGCGAGTAGGAGACGCCTTCGACGATCGCGCGGACCAAATCGGCCCGGCGGTGCCGCGCCGTCAGGCCCATCCAGCCGCCGCGGGCTTCCGGGTCCAGATGGGGCGTCCGTTCTCCCATCAGGTAGGGCAGCCAGTAGAGGCCCTGCGATCCGGCCGGTGCCGTCGCCGCCTCTTCCATCAGGGTGTCGTAATCGACTCCCGGGGCCAACTGATTGCGGAACCATTGCAGGCTCAACCCCGCGCCCTGGGTGACGCCCATCACGTGCCACTTGCCGGGCACGGCATGGCAGAACGTGTGGACGCGGCCCTGCGGGTCATACGCCACCTGCTCCATGTGGGCAAACACCACGCCGGAGGTGCCCAGCGTGCAGGAGACGATGCCTGGTTCGACAATGCCGTTGCCCACCGCACTGGCCGCCTGGTCGCCCGCGCCCGCCACCAGGGGCGTACCCGCCTTCAGCCCGGTCAGCGCCGAAGCCTCCGCCGATACCGTGCCGCAGACGGCGCTTGATTCATAAACCGGCGGCAGAATCGACGGATCAATGCCCATCGCCGCGCACATCTCCGTGGACCAGCGTCGCTCCACTACGTCGAACAGTGCCGTCCCGGATGCATCAGAGACATCCGCCCCCAACTCGCCGCACAGCTTGAAGCGGACGTAGTCCTTGGGCAGCATCAGGTGGCGGACCTGCTGATAGAGTTCCGGCTGATGGTCGCGCACCCACAAAAACTTAGGCAGCGTAAAGCCGGTCAGCACGGGGTTGGCCGTCCAGCGGAGGATGTTCTCCGCGCCAGCCGTTTGCGTGGCCCAGTCCACCTGCGCCTGGCTGCGCTGGTCACACCAGATCAACGCCGGGCGCACTACTTCCCGAGCCGCATTCAGCATCGTCACGCCATGCATCTGGCCGGAAAAGCCGATGCCCTGGATGGAATCGCCCGTCGCGCCCGCGGCGCTCAGCACGCCCCGGATCGCCTCTTGTGCCGCGCGCCACCAGTCGTCCGGGTGCTGCTCCGCCCACAACGGCTGGGCCATCGTCATCTCTTCGTGGGCGGCGGTGAAGCCATGGGCCACGCGTCCGCCCTCTTCCACCAACAGAGCCCGCGTCCCACCCGTGCCGACGTCAATGCCCATCCAGTAGCCCGGCATCTAGCGGCTCCCCAACTCCTGGCTCAAAAACGGCAGATACGCGGCCCCGTACAGCCCGGCCAAGTCGCCCAAGGCTGCTTTCTCGATCCGGGTGTCAGTGTGCCGGAACGTGTAGGAGCGCCGCTTTACTTCTTCAAACATGTACGGCGCGAAGAACTCCCAGGCCGGCAGCGGGCCGCCGCTGAGCAGGTGGAGCGGGAAGTTGAAGATGTTCACCAGGTTCGCAATGGCGATGCCAAGTGAGCGGCCCATGTGCTCAAAGATCATGTGCGCCCGGTCGTTACCCGCTACCGCGAGTTCATAGACGCCCTTTGCGGTGATGTTCTCGCCCAAGCCATGCAACCGCCCCATCGACGCGATCGCCGTGGCCGAGGCATGCTTTTCGACGCAGCCCACGTTGCCGCAACCACAGGGCAGGCCATTGGGGACCACCGTAATGTGGCCCAGTTCAGCCGCCATGCCGATCTCCCCGTGCAGCACGCGCCCGTGATGGATGATGCCGCCGCCAATGCCCGTACCCAAGGTCAGCAGAATGAAGTGGCGGACATCGCGCCCCGCGCCCATCCACTTCTCGCCCAGTGCCGCCGCGTTGGCGTCGTTTTCCAGGATCACCGGTGCGCCCAGACGCTTCTCGATCTCGTCGCGCAAGGGGAAGTTTTCGAGCGGCACCAGATTGTTCGAATTGAAGATGTAGCCCTTTTCCAGATGGATGAAGCCCGGCACCCCAATGCCGACCCCGGCGAAGCGCCCGGTTTGCCGGTCCCGCAGCGTGCGGATGGCGCCGACCATGGCGTCAATCACCGCATCGCGGCCCTGGCTGATGCTGGTCAACGCCGTGTGCCGGTCCAGAATCTGACCCTCGCGGCTCACCACCGCCGCACGCAGATTGGTGCCCCCTAAATCGATGCCAATCGAAAATTCACTCATCGAACGGTAGGGTACCAAACCAGCGGATTGGAACTTGCCATGGGGGTGCGCACGTCCCTATAATCGAGCAAATCTAACGTTGGCACCCCGTTGCTGTCGATAAGGCTGGACATGTGAGGCTGCAATGAAGATTGTAGGCGGTCGGCAGTTCAGTGAGATCCCCGGAAGCTTTACCCATGAGCTTCCGCCCCTACTGGTGCGTTCCGCACCGAAGAAGCGCCTGGACAAGGTGATGGACATGGCGCAGGACATCGTTGAGTCAGAGGACTTGATTGATGACCTGGCGCTGGGCGACATCTCGCTGGCCACCGCGCCGCAAGAGCACGAACGGCGCAAAATGGACTTGGCGCTCAACCTGGTCGATCAGTATTTCGCCATGGTGGCCCACTGGCAGTGGGGCGATTCCATTCTTGAATGGATTCGCCAGTGCGAAACCACCTTTGAGCTGTCTCAGAACTTGCGCCCGCTGCTGCGCGCCGATGTTTGGCCACACGCCGGACGGTCGAGCTTCGTGACGTTGCTGGCGGACAAGGCCGTGAAGATGGATGGCGTCGCTTTGCAGCAGGCCGTCGGCATGCGGTTGACCTTCCGCCAGCCGCCGCCCATCAGCTGCTTTTCGAACCAGTTTCTCTTCTACCTCAACCATTCGGTCTCGGCCAAGGCCTACGAAACTTGGGCCGCCATGTCGCCCGACCCCGTCTCGGCCTTGCCGCCGGAGCGGTTCACCTTTCAAGTAGTGACCATGTAAAGCTTTCCGCTTCAGGCGCTGGAGTTTGGGCTCCGATTGCACTATACTCCGTGACCGATCATCACCATTGCCCTTTCTTTCGTGGTCGCGCTGCTGCTGCCGCTCGATGCGATTGGCATCCTCAAGAAGCTCTCGATGGACGCCGGGGAGGTGGAACAGTTGGTGGCGCTATCGGGCAATGCGTCCACTTTCGGCGGTTGGTTTGACCAATGGTGGAAGGCCGTCGCGTCACCCTCGGCCATTCTAGGAATTCTGCTCAGCACCGGATTGATGAGCCTGGGCGCCCCGTTCTGGTTTGATGCCATCAAGAACTTGTTCCGGCTGCGGCCCAGTGCTGCCCAGAAGGAGAGTGGCGAGCGGGCCGAACGCGCGGCCGCCCAGACTGCGCCGCTCACCCCCGTGCTCCGTGTCAGCCCGGAGTCTCCACGGCCGGACGGACAGGCCAGCGGAGCAAATGCGGGAGGGTGATCACCCATCGTTCAGTGATAACCTAAGCCTTCCATGAGAATTGCGGTCTGCGGCCTCGGCTTCATGGGGGCCACTCACATCAAAGCCATCACGGCGTCACCAGCAGTCACGCTGGCGGCGGTCGTTTCCAGTGATCCGAAGAAGCTGGCGGGAGACTTTTCGGGCGTCGGCGGCAACCTCGACACCACTTCCGATGCCATCGATCTGTCGGCGGTGAAGAAGTATTCCACCATCGAGCAAGCGTTGGCCGATCCCGACATTGACGCAGTCGATCTCTGCCTGCCCACTTACCTGCACGCGCCCCAAGCGATCGCCGCTTTAGAGGCGGGCAAGCATGTGCTGATCGAGAAGCCGATGGCGCTGAATGGTGCCGATTGCGACGCCATCATCGCCGCCGCCAAGGCGGCCAACCGCGTGGTGATGTGCGCCCAGGTGCTGCGCTTCTTCCCGATGTACTCGGTGCTGCCCAAGGACGCCCCGCGCGCGGCACGCTTCCGGCGGCGCTGTGCCGCGCCGGGCTGGGGCGCCTGGTTGAAAGACAAGTCCCGTTCGGGCGGCGGCGTGTTTGATCTTTTGATCCACGACGTAGACCTGATGATCCACCTTTACGGATCGCCCCGGGCCGTCACCGCTACCGGGTATGAAGACCTGGCGGCGGGCGTTGATTTGATCGACGCGCAGTTTCAGTACGACGGCTTCAGCGTCAGCGTCTCCGGCGGCTGGCATCCGGGTGCTTACCCGTTCTCGATGGAATACACCATCGTCACCGCCGCGGGCACCTACGATTACTCGTTCCCGGCGGGCGACCCGGTCTTTTATGCGCCCGGCGCGGAGCCCCAAGTGTTGACGCCCGCGGAGCCGGTCGACGGCTACCGGGCGCAGATCGAATACTTTGCCCAGTGTGCCAGCCAGAACCAGTTACCGGCCGATTGTCTGCCGGAAACGTCGGCGGAGGCGGTACGCTGGACCATTCAGATGGAGGAAGCACGATGGAAGTAGGAGTGATGTTTTGGGCCGCCCCCGATGCTCGGGCGACGGTGCAGGGAGTGAAGGCCTTGGGCGTGAGCTGTGGCCAATTGGGCGTGACGGGCGACTTCCCGCTCACCGGCGCCGCCCCAGCCTGGAAGGCGGCGCTGGAAGCCGAAAGCTTCCGCCTGGTGACCGTCTTTGCCGCCTACAATGGCGAGGACTACGCCGACATCCCCACCGTTGAGCGGACCGTCGGCTTCATCCCAGTGGCGACGCGCGAAGAGCGCGAGGCGCGCACTCTGGAGCTGTCAGACTTTGCGGCGGCCTTGGGCGTCACCTCCATCGCCTGCCACATCGGCTTTGTGCCGCACGACAAGAACCATCCGGACTACGTCGCCGTGCGCGACATGGTGCGGCGCGTGTGTGACCATGCCGCGAAGAACGGCCAGACCTTTGCGCTCGAAACCGGGCAGGAGCCCGCGCACACGCTGCTGGACTTCTTCAAGGATGTCGACCGTGCCAACCTGGGCATCAATTTCGACCCGGCCAACCTGATCCTCTACGGCACCGATGAGCCACTGCCCGCCCTGGGCGTGCTGGGCAAGCATGTCATCAGCGTCCACGCCAAGGACGGCATCAACCCGGCGGCCCCCGGCGCGCTGGGCCAGGAAAAGCCGCTGGGGCAGGGCAGTGTCAACATCCCCGCCTTTGTCGCCAAACTGAAAGAGATCGGCTACTCAGGGGCCGTGAACATCGAACGCGAAGGCCAATCGCCCGAACAGTGGCGCGCCGACGTTTCGATGGCTGTCGGTCTGTTGAACAGCCTGATCTAGGTTCTGCCCATGCGACGCCGCGAACTGCTGGCCTTGCCCGGAGTGGCCGCGCTGCCGGCGGCGGCGCAGTCGAGCCTGCCGCTTGCCGACAAGCAGCCCGGCGCGGGCTTTGCGGAACGGGACATCACGCCCGCGATCGGGTCCGAGCAGCCGGGCAACTACTACAAGCGCTACAACGAGTCGGTCCACGACCCCTGCAAGGTGCGCGCGGCCGTCTTTACTGATGGCGCGACCACGGCGGCGCTGGTCAGCGTGGATGCGCTGATCGTACCGCGGGCTATTGTCCTGGCCGCCCGGCAGCGGATCGCCAAGATGACCAGCATCGCCGCGGATGCCGTGCTGATAGGGGCGACGCACACGCACTCAGGCGGACCCGTGGGCATGGTGCAGCCGGGCGAGTTTGATGGCGCACCGCCGCACGTCCAGCAGTTGGCGAAGCTCTCGACAGAGGCGGACCCCAAGTACCTGGCGCGCGTCGAAGATGCCATCGTCGATGCCGTCGCCGAAGCGTTCCGTTCACGCAAAGCCTATCAGTGCGGGGTCGCCTCCGGTATCGAAGAGAAGTCGGCCTTCAACCGCCGGTTTCACATGAAGAACGGCCAGACGTGGACCCACCCGCAGGCCGGAAACCCGGACATGCTGGAGACCGCGGGGCCGGTGGACCCGGAAGTCGGTGTCATCGGGGCCTTTGAGGGTGGGCGGCTGGTGGGCTGCGTCGTCTCCTTTGCCTGCCATGCGACCACCAATCCGGGAGGCATTTCGGCCAACTGGATCTACTATCTCGAAAAGACGATCCGCGCCGTCCATGGGCCGGATGTCGTCGTGGTCTTCCTGCCGGGCGCTACCGGGGATGTCACTCAGGTGGACAACCGGAGCCCTTACCGCCAACCCACCGGCGAGCAGTGGGCGAAGTTGGTGGGCGGACGCGTGGGAGCGGAGGCGCTGAAGTGTCTGGTGTCGATGACGCCGGGCGCGCTGGCACCGGTTCGAGTGGCTTCAAAGACCCTGGACGTGGCCCGACGCAAGCCCTCGAAGGCCCGCGTGGAGAAGGCCACGGCGCTTGCCACACCCGCCGTGCAGACGACGGCGCAGTGGGTGTTCGCCAAAGAAACTGTGATGCTGGATTGGCTGATCTCCCGCTACCCGACGGCGCCGGTGGAAGTGCAGGCGCTGCAGATTGGCCCGGTGGTGTTTGCCGCGAATCCTTCCGAGTACTTCTGCCAGTTCGGCTTGGACATCAAGAAGGGCAGCCGGTTCCCCTTCACTTGGCCGGTGATGCTGGCCAACGGGTGCGTCGGCTACGTGCCCACGGAAGAGGCGATGGGGCCGGGCGGCGGCGGATATGAAACGCGCCTGACTACCTACTCCAACCTGCGGGTGACCGCCGGAACCGAGATCAAGCAGGCGTCGCTTGAATTGATCGCGACGCTGACGCCCGGGGCGACGCCCGTCCCACCGGCGCGTCCGCCGTTCAAGGCACCCTGGGACTATGGCAGCGTGCCGCCGGAGACAAGCTAGCCCGTGAGAGCGCAGAGTCGAAGCATGAGGCATCTCTGCCTGTTGGCTCTGGCGGTGGCTCCCTTGGCCGCGCAAACCTCCATTCTGCCCGCTGACCCGCTGGGCGCGTTCCGGCTGTCCTGCACCGCAGGCGGCAAGCTGGAGCGGGTGGCGGCGGACGGCAGCATGGGCGAGGCGCTGCGGATCACAACGCCCGCGACCATCTCGACGGGTAATGATCGCGAATGGAGCTGCCGCATCCGCCATACGCTTTCTGTTCCCGTGGCCAACGGTGACTGGCTGGTGGCGGCCTTTTGGGTGCGCAGCGTGGCGACGGGCGAATCGGGCGAAGCCTATGTGCGGCTGAACTTTGAGCGCAACGCCCCGGACTATCGCAAGTCGGTGGCGGCGGGCACGTTGGTGACGCCCTACTGGCGGCGGATCCAGATCCCGTTCCGGATGGTGGAAGCGTACGCGCCGGGCGGCGCGATGCTTGATTTCTGGGTGGGCTATGACCCGCAGACGATCGAGATCGGCGGCATCGCCATCGACAACCACGGCCCGTCCGCTACGCCGCCGGTGGCCACCGAAGGCTACACCTACCCGGGGCGCGAAGCTGATGCCCCCTGGCGCGTATCGGCGCAGGAGCGGATCGACAAGCACCGCAAGGCTGACTTGAAGGTGGTGGTGACCAATGCCCAAGGACAGCCGCAGGAAGGCGTGCCGGTGAAGGTCCGGATGAAGCGCCATGCGTTCGGCTTTGGTAGCGCCGTCGCGGCGGATAGCCTGCTGGGCACGCGTGCTGATGACGAGATCTACCGTCAGAAGGTAAAAGAGCTGTTCAACAAGGTGGTCCTCGAAAACGACCTGAAATGGCCGTCGTGGATCCAAAACCGCAACCGAGCCCTAAACGGCATCCGGTGGCTGCGGGACAACGGCATCACTGACATTCGCGGCCACACCATGGTGTGGCCCGGCTGGCAGTACCTGCCGAGCGACCTGCGCCCGCTGGCCTCAAACCCGGAGGCATTGCGCAAACGCATCGATGACCACATCGCCGACGTGGGCACGGCCACGGCCGGCCTGGTGAAGGATTGGGACGTCATCAATGAGCCGATCCCCAATCGCGACCTGCAGAACATCCTGGGCGACGGCGAACTGGAGCGCTGGCTGCGACTGGCCCGCGTGGTGGACCCGGGTGTCCGCCTCTTCATCAACGAGTACGACATCGAAACGGGCGGTGGGCGCAACGTCCGCAAGCAGGACCAGTTCTTCCAATTGCTGAAAGCGACGCTGGAGGCGGGGGCACCGCTAAACGGCATTGGCATCCAGGGTCACTTTGGATCGGACGTCACGCACCCGCAGAAGGTCTACGACATCCTCGACCGTTTTGCCGCTCTGGGTCTGCCCCTGCAGATCACCGAGTTCGACATCAATACGCTGGACGAACAGTTGCAGGCCGACTATCTGCGCGACTACCTCACCATCGTCTTCAGCCACCCGGCCATCGATGCTTTTCTGCAATGGGGCTTTTGGGAAGGCCGCCACTGGCTGCCCGCTGCGGCTCTCTACCGGCGCGACTGGTCAGAAAAGCCGCACGGCAAAGCCTATCGGGATTTGGTGTTCACCCAGTGGTGGACCAATGCTGAAGGCACGACGGCCGCCGACGGCACCTTCACCGTGCGCGGCTTTCTGGGCGACTACGAGATCGAGACCCCGGCCGGGGTGACGCCGCTGAAGCTGCAGCGGGAGACTCCGGCGGTGGCCGTGGTGGTGCCGTAAAGGCATCGCCACTGCTTGAGATCACGCCATGCGGAACTTCGGCCTTCTCATCGTATCCATGGCGGTGTTGGCCGCTTGTGGGTCTCGGTGCGATGTCGTGGTTCTGGAATCATGCTCTCCCAATGGTCAGTACTGTGCGCAAGTTGCCAATAATGGCGACTGCGGCCTGAGCCTCAACCGGGCTGAGACATACGTTCGCATGAAACGCCGTGATGGAAAGGCGTCGAATGTATTTGAGATTGTTGGGCAGCCGAAGATTGAACTGAAATGGGATGATCGGGGCGAACTCTATATTGTGTACGTTATTCATAACGAAGATACGGAGCTTGTGCTCAAGCAGGAAGGCGCATTCGACGCACGGGTGCTGGTGCACTACCGCCGGACTACGATTGGCCAGCCGACACCCACGCTCCACTGAGTCGTCTTGAGGGACAGACACAGCCTTGCCGATCATTCTGCGATACCGATTCACCCTCACCGTCTATACTTTCCCGTATGGCCGACCGTGATCGATTTCTTTCTTTCCTCCCGCTGACCCGAGAGCTGCTCCGGCTGACTGTTGGCCTCAGCTTGGCCGCTTGCACCGTATTCAGCCAACAAGCGCTGGTGCTCGTAAATGGCAAGGTGTGGACCGGCGCAGCGGCCAAGCCCTACGTCTCCGCAGTGGCGATGCGTGAGGGCCGAATCGTTGCGGCGGGCACCGATGCGCAAGCGCGCGCAGCGGCTCCCGGAGCTCGCGTGATCGACCTGAAGGGCGCATTCGCCATGCCCGGCTTCAATGATGCGCACGTGCACTTTCTGGGCGGCTCACAGGGGTTGACCAAGGTGGAGTTGACCGGGGTTTGCACGCTCGACGACATTCAGCGGGCCGTTCTGCGCTGGGCGCGGCTGAATCCGGAAGCGCCGTGGGTGACGGGCGGCGGCTGGGAGTACACCTGCTTCCCGGATGGGCGTCTGCCGACGCGCCAGGATCTGGATGCCGTGGTGCCGGACCGGCCGGTCTTTTTGAGCGCCTATGACGGGCACACGGCCTGGGTGAACTCCAAGGCGTTGGCGATGGCGGGGGTCACCAAGGACACGAAGTTCTCGGGCTTTGGCGAGGTGAAGCGCGATGCTGCGGGTGAGCCCACGGGCGCGTTGCTGGAAGGCGCGCAGGGGCTGGTGCGGCGGATCGTGCCGCGCGACACCGCCGCGCAGCGGCGGAAGGCGCTGGAGGAGGGGCTGAAGCTGGCCGCCTCACTGGGTATCACCAGCTTGCAGAATGCCAGCGGCAACCAGGAAGAGGTGGAGCTCTACGAGGAGTTCCGCCGGGCGGGCAAGCTGACGGCCCGGATCTACTTCGCGTTGTCGGCCGGACAGATGGACGACCGGCTGGAGGAGATCGCGAAGTTGCGGGCGGCATATCCGGGTCCAGTGATCAAGCTGGGGGCAGTGAAGTTCATGCTGGATGGCGTCATCGAGTCGCACACAGCGGGCATGCTGGAGCCCTACAGCGACACCGCCAATGGTGACCGCGGCAAGCTGGCCTGGGAGCCGGAGGCGTACCGGCGGGCCGTGCAGAAGGCTGACCAGTTGGGCTTGCAGATCTTTACGCACGCCATTGGTGACCGCGCCGTGCGGCTCGCGCTCGATGCCTATGAGCAAGCGGGCAAGGCCAACGGCGGGCGCGATGCGCGCTTCCGGATCGAGCACATTGAGACCGTGCACCCCACCGACGTCCCGCGCTTCGCCAAGCTGGGCGTCATCGCTTCCATGGAGCCGATCCATTGCGACCCCGACACCGTCGCCGTTTGGAGCAAGGCCGTGGGACCGGAGCGGTTGAAGCTGGCGTTTGCGTGGCGGGCGTTCGAAAAGGCGGGCGCGAAGCTGGTGTTTTCGAGCGACTGGCCCGCATCGATTGCTCTCGACCCCATTCGCGGCCTGCACAACGCCGTCAATCGTCGCACCACCAGCGGCAAGCCCGAAGGCGGCTGGATCCCCGAGCACCGCGTCTCCGTCGAGACCGCCCTGCGTGCCTACACATCGACGGCGGCTTACGCGAGCTTCGATGACAGCGTCAAGGGGACCATCGAGCCGGGCAAGCTGGCCGATGTGGTGGTGTTGTCGCAGGATCCGTTGGCGGTGCCGCCGATGGAGTTGCATAAGACGAAGGTGAAGCTAACGGTGTTTGACGGGCGGGTGGTGTTTGAGGCGAAGTAGCAGACTGAATCAAGGGTTCGCCCATGTCTCCGGATCATTCTGTGACCCATGTCGCCGGTTCGGACCGTCGGCAGCCCGCTCCTGCTGGTCGCGGCTCGGAACGGCTCCGGCCGCCGTTTGAAGCACTGGCGATTTTTGTGAGCTCTGTTTCTGGCCGATGCCTTTCCTCCGCCACCTGCTAGAGCCGGTAGAGCTTCTGGGCGGTGAGGCCGCGGACTTTGGCTTTGTCGGCTTCTGTGGCGAAGCTGAAGGCGGCATCGAAGACCGCCGTCGCTTTGTCGAACTGGGCCATGTTCATGCCGAGGCCGCCCCAGATCATGCGGTCCGCGCCGAAGGCGGCGTGAAGCTTTTTCACCGTCGGAGCGATATCAGCATGCGGGTGCGGGGTCTTGGTGAGATAGCTCCAGCCGGAGAATTTCATGACCGGGTTGGGTAGCTTGGCCAGGGCGAGCACTTGTTCGAACTCCGATCTGCTGCCTTCACCGGCGCGGCCCATGTGGTCCAGCACAACGGGCATTTGCGGGAACTCCGCCGCCAGCTTGGCGATTGAGGCGGCGTGGCGGGGGATGAAGTGCATCTGGATGGCGAGGCCCAAGTCAGCGGCGGCTTTCCAGGTGCGGCGCATCTCAGCGGAACCCATGTCTCGTTCACGGATGGGGCGAGTGGCGTCCCAGGGGGCTTCACCCGCTTTGCGGTTCTCATGCACGCGGAGGGCGACGATGCGGTTGGGCCATTTCTTCGTGAGCGCGGCCATGCGCGCGGGCGTGTCGGGTTTGAGCGGGTCGAAAAGGCAGGTGCCTTTGAAGAAGCCTTTGCGGGGCTCGTGTTCGAAGCAGTATTCGAGATAACGGTGGTCGTCCTGGTAGGGCTCCGGGTGGACGATGATGGCGTGGTCGATTTTGGCCGCGGTGACGAATTGAGCGTACTCGTCCAGGCGCTCCGGCGGCGGCTGATAGGTGGCGGCGGGGTGATAGGGGAAGCGGGCCGGGTCGAAGAGATGGATGTGGGTGTCGATCAGCAGGCCTGACGGCCGGGCTGCCTGAGCGGTCCAGGCTGCTATGCCGGTGAGAACTTCGCGTCGCGTAAGGAGTGACATCCCGAACATCGTACCTCTCCGGGCGGCTACTACGCCCTGTCTTGACCGTCAATGGTACGCCAGTCCCAGAGAAGGCCTTCACCCTAAGTGCGGCGCTGACGTTGGGGGGGTGAGCCGCCGACGCAAAAG
This sequence comes from Bryobacteraceae bacterium, assembly GCA_044359315.1. Lineage (GTDB taxonomy): Bacteria > Acidobacteriota > Terriglobia > Bryobacterales > Bryobacteraceae > JAPKYZ01. The sequence continues at coordinate 12,995 of JBIKMK010000006.1, forward strand.
GGGGGTGAGCGTGAGGAAATCGGTATAAAAGTCCTATTGTCGCGGTGACTACTCAGTAAATATTCTAAAGCTGTTCCTGAGGAAACTTGGGAGAGTACTGAGACCATGAAAACAAAATTCAACAATCAATCAGCCCGGCATTTCCTGATCGCTCTGGTGGTTTTGGCTGCGCCGGGGTGGGCGCACCCGAAAATTGCCAGCGGTCTGGAGAAAATCAGCCCTACCGCACAGGCCGACGTCATCGTCCAATTTGACCGCCTTCCCGATGAGGCACTCCACAAAAAAATCAAAAAACTGGGCGGCAAACTGCGCCTGACCCTGGATGTGATTCATGCCGGCGCCTATACGATCCCGGCCAATCGCCTCGAACAATTGGCCAATGACGTCTCGGTGGTCCGCATCAGCCCCGACTTCCAGGTGAAGTCCGCCATGGAAAACGCCGTCGCGGCGGTAAACGCCACTGCGGCTTGGACGGCGAAATTGACGGGCAGCGGGATTGGTATTGCGATCATTGACAGTGGAGTTTCCGCCCACTTCGACCTTGCTGCCGATAAGGGAAATCCGAACGATCAACGCATTGTTTACCAGGAGAATTTTGTTCCTGGGGAAACGACTACGGCTGATCTGCTGGGCCACGGCACCCACGTCGCCGGTATCGCCGGGGGCACTGGAAGGTTCTCGAAAAAGGATGTCTACCGGGGCATCGCTCCCGGCGTCAATCTGATCAACCTGCGGGTTCTGAACAGGAACGGCGCGGGTACCGATTCTGCCGTGATCGCCGCCATTAATCGGGCGATCGCGTTAAAGACCACTTACAACATCCGCGTCATCAACTTGTCGCTGGGCCGGCCAGTGGTGCAAAGCTACAAAACTGATCCGCTCTGCCTGGCGGTGGAGGCGGCCTGGAAGGCGGGCATGGTGGTCGTGGCGGCGGCGGGCAACGAAGGCCGCAACAACACGCAGGGAACCTATGGTTACGGTACGATAACGGCCCCCGGCAACGATCCCTTTGTCATCACGGTGGGCGCTATGAAGACGGCTGACACCCCAGTGCGCACCGACGACCGGGTGGCCAGTTACAGTTCCAAGGGGCCGACCATGGTCGACCGGATCATAAAGCCGGATCTGGTAGCTCCGGGCAACCAAATCATCTCGATCGCCAGCGGCAATACTCTCCTCTTCGATGGCTACCCCGCCAATCAGAAGAATGGCGCGAACGGCCAAAAAGGGTACTTCGTCTCTAGTGGCTCCAGTATGGCTGCCCCGATGGTGAGTGCGGCCGCGGCGATTCTGCTGGGCAGGACGCCCTCCCTCACCCCCGATCAGGTGAAAGGGATCCTGATGCGGACAGCGTATAAGACGTTCCCGACGTCCAGCTTCACCACGGACACGGCTACCGGCGAGGTTTTCACCAGCTACTACGACGCCTTCACGATTGGTGCGGGTTACCTGGACATTGCCGCGGCGCTGGCCAATACCGTCCCCTTCACGGGAACGGCGTTGTCTCCGATGGCGGCGTATGACCCGGTTTCCAGGCGAATCCTGCCGCAGTGTGTGGCGGGTACGGTCTGCGGCAGCGGTTCGCTGTGGGATTCGGGCTCGCTGTGGGATAGCGGCTCCCTGTGGGACTCGGGTTCCCGTTGGGACTCGGGTTCGCGTTGGGACTCGGGTTCGCGTTGGGACTCGGGGTCGCTGTGGGATTCGGCTGCCCCTACGGTGGGTAAAGTGACGACGTTGGTGAACGGCGAACGCTAAAGCTTCGGCTTAGGTATGATTAAAGCGGTCCGGGTCTTCCACCCGGACCGCTTCGCTTTTGGGGAGAGCACATTCGGGTCTTGGTGAAAGCGAAGGCTGTTTGCCGTAAAACCTATCATTCCCCGGCGGGGGTCGCCGATGAGAGAAGATGTGCCGAGAATGTTCCTGCCACGCCATTGGAGTGGACGAGTAGTACGGGAATGCGTCCTGCTGACTCTCTGCCTATCGGCCATCGCGGGGACCTCAGCCAGCCCGGACACTCGCTCCCCAAGTCGCCCCCTCACCTCTCGCGTCTGGCAGACCGGGAACGGCCTGGCGCACAACAATGTATCGGCGATCCTGCAAACGCGGGATGGCTACGTCTGGTTGGGCACCGAAGGTGGGTTGAGCCGCTTTAACGGCGTCGACTTCCTTACGTATTCCACCGACAATACGCCCGCCATGAAGAGTGGCGATGTGTCGGCCTTGGCCGAGACCCGAGACGGCAGTCTGTGGTTGGGTACGCGTGGCGGCGGGTTGGCGCGCCGCTGGAACGGCGAGTGGACGACCTATACGACGAAGGATGGCCTGGCCAGCAATTCAGTGACCAGTTTGCTCGAAGACCGCCAGGGCAGTTTGTGGATTGGCACCGACGGTGGGGGCGTCAGCCGGCTCACAAATGGGCTATTTCAGTCGTTTACGCCGCGCGACGGCCTGGCTTCGCTGATGGTATTTACCATCGTTCAGGATGCCAACGGTGGCGTATGGTTGGGTACGGATGTCGGGGTCAGCCACTGGGAGGGCAACCGCTTCCGCAGCTACGCTCGCCAGGAAGGTTGGCCCAAGGCGGACATTCGCGCACTGTTATGGGACCGGGCGGGGCGGCTTTGGGCGGGCACCAATGGCGCTGGTTTGATTCGCGCCGAACTGGGGCCTGGTGGTGCTCTCCGGCTAGCGAAAATCGGCCCCAGCAGTGGGCTGCCCAGCAACTCTATTTCCTCCTTGCGAGAGGATTCCGAGGGAACGATTTGGGTAGGAATGTTGAGAGCTGGGGTGAGCCGGCTGAAGGACGGTGTGTTCACCAGCTTCGCCAAGGCTGATGGCCTGTCGAGCGACGATGTTTGGTCCCTGAGGGAGGACCGCGAAGGGAATATGTGGGCCGGGACGAATGGTGGTGGTCTGAACCGGCTGAGCGAACCAAAGGTATTGGTATTGGGGGAGGCGGCTGGTTTGGCCAAGCCAGCGGTGCTAGGGCTATTTCAGGATCGCGAGGGCGCTTTCTGGTTTGGCAGTAACGGCGGTGGAGTCACCCGATTCCAGAACGGAGTCCTCACCAACATCTCAACCGCCCAGGGTTTGCCCAATGCCTTGGTGTTCTCCATCGCCCAGGACCGCAGCGGTGACATTTGGCTGGGGACGCGCCGGGGCCTCAGCCAGTTGCGCGATGGCCGTGTCGTGCGCAACTACACCACGCGGGAAGGTTTGCCCAGTGACTCGGTTCGCGTGGTCTATGGAGACCGCCAGGGGCAGATCTGGATCGGCACGCGCGATGGCTTGGCGCACTGGAAAGACGGCCGTTTCATTGTCTACACCAAGAAGGATGGATTGCCGGCGGACTTCGTGATCTCCATCGAAGAGGGCAAGGAGGGCCGTCTGTGGGTGGGTACCAGTGGTGGCGGGCTGGCTTGTCTGCGGCAGGGCAAGTTTACGCGCTACGGAATCGAGCAGGGGCTCAGCAATGGTGTGGTGTTTGCCATGCACGAGGATGCCTCCGGCGATTTGTGGGTGGCGACCAATGGGGGTGGCCTCAATCGCTTACACAATGGCCACTTTGATGTGTTCCGGGCGCGTGACGGCCTTCTGGATGATGCGATCTTCTCGATTCTGGAGGACTCGGCCGGCCGATTCTGGATGAGCTCCAACCGCGGCATCTTCCGGGTGGATCGGCAGATGCTGCAAGACTTTGCCGCCGGCCGCTTACGGTTCATTCCCACCATATCGTTCGCTGAAAACGAGGGGATGGCGAGCCGGGAGTGTAACGGTGGATTCCAACCGGCTGGCTGGATCGCACGCGACGGGGAGCTTTGGTTTCCCACGATGCGTGGGGCAGCTCACATCGACCCAGCCCATTTGAGCCGCCGTTCCGTGGAGCCTCCCGTGTTGGTGGAAAGGGCGCTGATTGATGGCCAGTTGGGCGGGGCAGGCTACACCCTGGAAGTGGCACCAGGACCAGGGCGGCTGGAGTTTAACTATGCAGCGCTGACCTACTGGGCACCGGAGAAGGTCCGCTACCGCTATCGATTGGAAGGCTTTGAAGAGGACTGGGTGGAGGCCGGCCCGCGCCGGGCGGCGTTCTACACCAATATTGCTCCCGGCTATTACCGCTTCCGGGTGTCAGCAGCGAACGAGGAAGGTCTGTGGAACTCGACTGAGGCGAGCGTTCCCTTCCGAATACAGCCGCACTTCTATCAGACCCCTTGGTTCTTCGGCCTGTCTGCGCTGCTGATGGTGGGCATCAGTTGGAGCCTCCAGCGGCATTTCCGCCGACGTTGGCAGGTGCGGGAGTTGGAGCGTGCCGTTGCCGAACGAACGTTGTTCTTGAACTCCCTGACTGACAACAGTCCACTGGCAATCGCCGTATCGGACCGCGACGGAGTGATCCAGGAATGCAATCCGGCTTACGAACTCTTGTTCGACTGCAAGCGGCCCGAGGTCCGAGGCACGCCGCTGGAACAGCATATCCTGACGGCGGAACTGGAATCGGAAGCCGAGGACTTGCGCAACCAAGTGCGGGCAGGCAATCTGGTGCGGGCGATCTCGCAACGGCAGCGCAAGGACGGGTCGATGGTGGATGTAGAGCTGTACCACGTCCCACTCCGGATTGGCGGCGATACCGTCGGTGTATATGCGTTGTATCTCGACATTACAGCGCGCAAGCGGGCCGAAACCGCACTGGTGAAAGCCAAGGAAACCGCTGAATCGGCCAACCGCGCCAAAAGTGATTTCCTGGCCAACATGAGTCACGAAATCCGGACGCCACTGAACGGTATTCTGGGGGTGTCGGAACTGCTGGGCCGCACGGAGATGACGGACGAGCAGGTTGATTACCTTAAGATGATCCACGCCTCGGCGGACTCGCTGTTGACGATTATCAATGACATTCTGGATTTCTCCAAGATCGAGGCCGGAAAACTGGACATTCAAGCCGTTCCCTTCAAGTTGCAGGAATGCTTGGAGCGGCCGCTGAAACTTCTATCGGTTAACGCGGCCCAAAGGGGCCTGGAACTGAACTGCCGACTCGTGGATGGGCTGCCGGACACCGTTGTGGGCGACTCGATGCGCCTGTACCAAGTGCTGCTCAATCTGGTGGGCAATGCCATTAAGTTCACCGCCCAGGGAGAGGTAAGCGTTACGGCCCAACTCATCTCCCGCGCCGGGGACCAGCAGATCATCCAGTTCACCGTCGCCGATACCGGCATTGGTATTCCGCCCGAGAATCAGGCTAGGATTTTCGAGGCGTTCACGCAAGTCGACGGATCGACAGCGCGACGTTTTGGTGGGACCGGTTTGGGCCTGACGATCTGCCGCAAGCTGGTGGAACTCCACGGTGGCCGCATCTGGCTGGAAAGTACCGTGGGGCAGGGCAGCCGCTTCCATTTCCAGATGCGCTTTGGGGTGGCCGTGGAAAGCCCGGTGCCTGCCGCCTCCAGCCAAGATCTGCGCGACCTGGCGGTGTTGATTGTCGACGACAATGCCACCAGCCGTCAGGTGTTGACCGAGTTGGTCCAGCGATGGGACATGAAGCCCAGGGCCGTAGCCAGCGCCGCAGCCGCGCTGCAGGAAATGGAGCAGGTGGGGGCATTCCCGCTTCTGTTGGTGGATGCACGCATGCCGGAGATGGATGGAGTCCAGTTAGTGGAGCGGCTTCGCCAGATCCCTGCCTATGCCGACAGCAAGGTCATCATGGTCAGCGCCGCGGGCCAATCCTTGGAGTCGGACCGGCAGCGGAGTTTGGGCATCAGCCGCCAACTGGCCAAGCCCACGGGGCGGGAGGAACTCCATGAAGCAATCCGAGAGGCGTTGGGCCAACGCAGCCTCAGAGCATCGGCCAGCACACGGATCCCCGCGCCGGCAGTGACCAAAGCAGGCCCAAGCTTGCGCGTTCTACTGGCCGAAGACAACAAAGTGAATCAGTTGGTCGCCCGGCGTCTGCTGGAGAGGGCCGGGCACCATGTCGAGTTAGCGGAAAATGGCATCGAGGCAGTTGCTTGGTTTAAGAAGCAAAAC
>JBIKMK010000274.1:0-5798 GCA_044359315.1 Bryobacteraceae bacterium
ATTCGCTGGCGTCGCATGTGCGGCTACAACACCCTGTGGCTGCCCGGCATGGATCACGCCGGCATCGCCACCCAAATGGTGGTGGAGCGGAAGCTTTTGAAAGAAGAAGGCCTCCGCAAACACGAACTGGGCCGCGAGGAATTTCTGCAACGCGTCTGGAAGTGGAAGGCCGAATCCGGCGGCGCCATCCTGAACCAGATGAAGCAAGTGGGTGCCAGCGTCGATTGGACCCGCAGCCGCTTTACGCTGGACGATGGCCTGTCGCGCGCCGTCCGCGAGGTCTTCTGCGGCCTGCACGAACGCGGCCTCGTTTATCGTGGCGAATACCTGGTGAACTGGTGCCCGCGTTGCGAAACGGCGCTCTCGGATCTCGAAGTCAAGCACGACGATCACGAAGGGTCGCTCTGGCATATCCGCTATCAGGTGACCGGTACCGATGAGTGGCTGACGGTGGCCACCACGCGCCCGGAAACCATGCTGGGCGATACCGCCGTCGCCATCAATCCCAAGGATGAGCGCTACACGCACCTGCACGGCAAAACCGTGACGCTGCCGCTGCTCAATCGCGAGATCCCCATCATCTGCGACGACTTTGCCGACCCCAAGTTCGGCACCGGCGTCGTGAAGGTCACTCCTGCGCACGATCCGAACGACTTTGAAGCCGGCAAGCGTCATGACCTGCCCCGCATCAAGGTGATCAACGAACAGGCCAAGATGACCCCCGCCGCGGGCGTCTACGAGGGCCTGGACCGGTTCGACGCCCGCAAGCGCGTCCTCGCCGATCTCGAAGCGGGTGGCTACCTGGTCAAGACCGAACCGCACGCCATGAGCGTCGGCAAGTGCGACCGCTGCGCCACCGTGATCGAGCCGATGCTGTCGACGCAGTGGTTCGTCAAGATGAAGCCGCTGGCCGACAGAGCCGCTCAAGCCGTGCGCGATGGTCGCATCGAAGTGCAGCCCGACAACTGGAGCCGCACGCTGCTGGCGTGGCTCGACAACATCCACGATTGGTGCGTGTCACGCCAGCTGTGGTGGGGCCACCAGATCCCGGCCTGGCACTGCAAAAGCTGCGCGGAGATCATGGTGGCGCGCGAAGCCCCCACGGTCTGTTCCAAGTGTGGCAGCAGCGATTTGAAGCAGGATTCCGATGTGCTCGACACTTGGTTTTCGAGCGGCCTGTGGCCCATGTCCACCTTGGGCTTCCCCGATCAGACGCCCGATCTGAAGACGTTCTACCCCACGTCGCTGATGATCATGGGCTACGAGATTCTGTTCCTGTGGTGCAGCCGCATGGCCATGCTGGGTCTCGAGTTTATGGGCGATGTGCCGTTCCGGAAGGTCTATATCCACGGCATCGTGCGTGACGCCGAGAAGCGCAAGATGTCGAAGACGCGCGGCAACACCGTCGATCCGCTGGACATCACCGCCAAGTACGGCACCGACGCCGTGCGCATGGCTCTGCTGACCGCTGCCGCCCCCGGTGCCGACATTGTCTGGACTGAAGATAAGCTGCCCGCCTCGCGCAACTTCGCCAACAAGATCTGGAACGCCTCGCGCTTCTTGTTCCTGAATATGGAGAAGGCTGGCGTTGAGCCGTGCATTCCCGAAGCTGGTGAACGCACCACGCTCGAAGACCGCTGGATCTGGTCGCGGCTGAACGCCGCCGCCACGGCCATGAACTCGGCCATCGAGCAGTACCGCTACCACGAAGCCGCCCAGACCATCTGGCACTTCTTCTGGAGCGATTTCTGCGACTGGTACATCGAGCTGAAGAAGATGCGCTTTGTCGAAGGCTCCGGCCTCGACCACCACTGGCGCAACATCCTGAACGTCTTTGAAAGCGCCCTGCGCCTGCTGCATCCGGAAATGCCGTTCATCACGGAAGAGCTGTGGCAGCGTCTGAATCCGGGAGAGGGACGCTCGATCACCCTGGCCGCCTTCCCGCAACCCGACGCCGCGCTCGATGATCCCGCCGCCGAAAAGGAGATGGAGCGCCTGCAGGAGATCATCACCAAGGTCCGCGACATCAAGGCCAACCAGCGGCAGACCAAGACGCTGACGCTGGAAGGTGACACGGCCTTCGTGGTCACCGCCCGCGACAACGCCGAGGCCGTCCGCCGGTTGAGCGGCGTCGAGCTGAGCTACGTCGAAAAACCCGGCGAAGCATTGGCCTTCACCGGCATCGTCGTCAGCGAAGACCAGAAGGTGCGCATCGCCAAAGAAGTTGAGCAACTGGAGAAGGTGATCGCCAACTCCAAGCGCCAACTGGGCGACGAAAAGTTCATGGGCCGCGCCCCGGCGCACATCGTCGATGGACTCCGCGCCAAGCTGGCCGAATACGAAGGACAGTTGGAAAAGCTCCGTGGTTAGTCCGGCCATTCGCGAACTGCTCGACCGCGCCCTGGCCGAAGACATCGGCTCGGGTGACATCACCAGCCAACTGACGGTGCCGGAATCGCTCGAGGCGTCGGGAACATTCTTCGCCCGCCAGGATTGCGTGATCGCCGGGATGTCGCTGCTGCCGGAGCTCTATGATTCGATCGAACTGCTGGTGGAAGACGGCACCCGCGTCACGGACGGCACGCCGATCGCCCATGTCCGCGGCAAGGCGCGGCGGCTGCTGACGCTCGAACGAACCGCGCTGAATCTGTTGCAGCGCCTCGCGGGCATCGCGACCCTGACGCGCCAGTACGTGGACGCCATGGCGGGCACCAACTGCCGTCTGCTCGACACTCGCAAGACCACACCGGGCTTGCGGCTGCTCGAAAAGATGGCCACCAAGGCGGGCGGCGCCACCAACCATCGCATGGGTCTCTACGACGCCGTGCTGATCAAGAACAACCACATCTCGGCGGCCGGATCGGTAACCAAGGCGCTGAAAGGCGCGCTGGGCCAGCACCCGATTGTCGAGATTGAAGTGCGCACCTGGGATGAGCTGAATGAAGCGCTCGATGCCGGGGCCACGCGCTTGCTGCTGGACAATCTGACGCCCGCCGAAGCCCGCCGCTGGATCGAGCACATCGCTGGCCGCGCCTCCTGCGAGATCTCGGGTGGTGTGACGCTGGCGACCATTCGAGCCTATGCCGAGGCTGGAGCCGACTTTGTGTCCGTCGGCGCACTCACCCATTCCGCCACTGCCGTTGACCTGAATTTCCGCCTCACCCTGTTGCCGTGAGCGAACCGCAGATCGTCCGGCTACCCTCCACTACCTCCACCATGGCCGACGCCGCGCGTTTGGCCGATGAGGGCGCACCGCATCTGTCGTGCGTGGTGGCCGATCAGCAAACGGCCGGGCAGGGAAGACACGGGCATAGTTGGTTATCACCGCACGGGGGACTCTATGTCACCTTCATCCTTCGCCCTTCCGCTACCATCCCCATGTTGACGCTCGCCATCGGCCTGGCCGTGCGCGAAGCCGTCGCGGTACCCTGCGACCTTCGCTGGCCCAACGACCTGATGGTGGGAGATCGTAAACTGGCGGGCATCCTGTGCACGCTCCAGAACGGTGCCGTGCTGGCCGGTATCGGCGTCAATCTGAGTGATCCGGGCCACCCCGAGGCTGCCTGGTTAACCGGTGTCTCCCGCGATGCATTGCTCGACTCCCTCCGCCACGCGCTGCCCGACTTCCTGAACTTGGACCCGGCGTCCATTCTGCGCCTGTTTACGCAATACTCCAGCTACGCTCTGGGCCGGCGCGTGCACGTGGAAGGACATGGCTTGGGCGTGACCGCCGGGCTAGATCCGGCTGGGTTCCTACTGCTACAAAAGGATTCGGGTGAACGGGTGACCATTTATGCTGGTGGTGTGCGACCCGCCGGAGACGAAACTCGATGATTCTTGCGCTCGATGTCGGAAACACCAACGTCACCATCGGTGTCTTTGGCGGCAACACTCTGGTAACCGCTTGGCGGCTCAGGACTGACCGCGAACAGACCGCCGACGAATGGGGCATTAAGCTGCGTCAACTGCTGGCGTTGGCCGGGTATCAGTTGGAAGCCTTCCGCGGCATGGTGATCTCCAGCGTCGTCCCTCCGGTGGACCAACCGCTGACCGAGATGTGCCAGCGCTACTTTGGCACCAACCCCATGTTCCTCTCGGTCGATCTCGACCTGGGGCTGGGCATCGACATTGACCATCCCCGTGAAGCGGGCGCGGACCGGTTGGCCAACGCCGCCGCCGCCGCTGAGTTTTACGGCTGCCCGTGCGTCGTGGTGGACTTGGGAACCGCCATCAATTTCGATGTCGTCTCCGCGGACCGCAAGTTTATCGGGGGCATCATCTGTCCCGGCATCGGCATGGCCACCACCGGCCTCTATCAGAAGACCGCCCGGCTTCCGCTGGTCGATTTCCGAGCGCCCCGCAGCTTGATTGGCCGAAACACCGTCGATTGCATCCAAAGCGGCCTGTATCACTCCGTTCTAGGCGCGATCGACGGCATCCTGGAACGGCTGTTGGCGGAACTGGGGGCCGAAACCAGAATCGTGGCCACCGGTGGTCAGGCTTCGCTGATCGTTGAGGGGTCAAAGTACATCAACACCGCCGATCCTGACCTGACTCTCAAAGGACTCTTGCTCACTTGGCAGAAGAACCAATAGCCGCGCCGGACCCATCCGGCCCGGATGCGGATTGGCCCCTCAACTATTTCAACTACTTCACCGAAACGGAGGAGCAGTTCCGTCAGGCCCGCGGCACGGGCTTCTTCCTGCTCTCACCGCTCGATTGGGCTTTGATCGAAACCTGGCAGAAGTCCGGTATTCCGCTGGAAGCCGTCCTGCGGGGCATCGATGCCGCCTTTGAGAAATGGCGCTCACGGAAGCAGCGCACCCAGGCGGTCAACTCCTTGGCCTACTGCTCCCAGGCCGTACTGAAGGCCGCAGAAGATCTGGCTCGCGGGGAAACGGGTGCGGGTGGTTCCGTGGCACCACCGTTTCCGCTGGAGGTACTCCGCGAGTATTTGGAGACGAATGCCCGAGCTATTGCCGGAGCAGGCGCGGCCTACTCCGCTGTGTCGGAAGCACTAGCCGAACTGGCCCGAGAGGCGGAGGTTCACTTTGCGGATCTGGAGGCCTTGGAGCAGCGGCTGACGGGGCTGGAAGAGAAGCTATTGGCCCTCGCCCGGTTACAAATGACCGACGAATCGCAGTTGGCGGCCCGGCAGGAACTGGACCGTCAACTTCGTCCATACCGTGGCAAGATGACCGCCGAGCAGTTGGCACTGGTGGAGCGTCAATTCCTGGATCGGCGACTGCTTGAAAACAATGGCCTTCGCCGCCTGAGCCTCTTTTATCTCGGTGCGTAGATATCGATTTGTCAGAACATTTTTATTGAATTTTGTTCTAAAAAAGTCAATATGACACTTTGAACACGAAAGCGGCGCTGGTACACTAAAACTACTTAGGTGCCCAGCTCCTCCAAATTGGTTTGAGGCATCCCTCCGGTGAGCATCTTCCTCCGAGCGCTCACCGGATTTTTTTTGGCCGAGTTAGCTGGTACATTAGTTTGCCTGGTACTAGAGGGAGCAGCCGATCTACCCAGGTTGTGCTAAGTGCGGAGCGCATCATGCTAGCCACGTAGTACGGTTGAGTAAGGATTCTGCGGACCCGCCTCAGGTACTCGTCGTCAGACGCTTCTGCTGCCAACACGCCCGTCTCGATGGCGGCCAGCATTCCGGAACCGGTAAAGGGATCCACGAACTGCAGGGCATCTCCGGCCCGCCGTGCAGTGGATGTCGCGGATTGCGGCCCAAAGACCAGTGGCCCTACCTTCAACCAGTCAAAAACGCGCGACAGAGGAGCCAA
>JBIKMK010000275.1:0-5797 GCA_044359315.1 Bryobacteraceae bacterium
GGAGCAGGGCCTGATCCGGGTGGCCGATGACGCCCAGCGCTGGCGGGCGGGCAAGCGCTTCGCCTACGAGGTCCATCAGCAGTACGTGGCCGCGGATGTGCTGTTTATCGCCGGGACGCCGGAGTTTGTGCAGACCACGATGGCGCCTTTGTGGCGAACCTCGGAAGGGGCCTTGCGAACGGGCTTGGCCAACCAGGATGGGGTCCGGTTTGGGGTGAATAGTTTCCTCACCGGTGCTCGTCTGGAAGTGCCGCCACTGGCTGCGGAGACACGCCTGGAGTATCTGAAGCTGCCGCCGCTGGACCCGCGCGTGATCGCCCTGGCGCGCCAGTTGAAGACTCCCGCCGCGATGGAGAACTACCTGCGGACCCAGTTCGCCTACACGCTGGAGGGCGTGGGCGCCCCCGTGACGGATCCGCTGGCCCATTTCCTGTTTGAACGCCGGGCCGGGCATTGCGAGTACTTTGCGTCGGCGATGGCGGCCATGCTGCGGGCCGTGGATGTGCCGTCGCGTGTGATCACCGGTTTCCAGGGCGGGGAATTCAATCCCTACTCCAAGTGGACGGTTCTGCGTGCCTCCGACGCCCACGCCTGGGTGGAGGCCTTCATCGAAGGTCGCGGCTGGGTGACGTTTGACCCCACACCGGCTGACCCGAATCCGATGCCGGTGAACTGGAGCTGGCTCTACCTGGATGCGGTGGATACCTATTGGCGCGATTGGGTGCTCACCTACACGCTGGACCAGCAGTTGACGCTGGCGGCGCGCCTGGATGGCCTGCGGTTAGACCTTTCCAATCCATGGGCCGGGCGCACGCCGTGGGCGGCCCTGGGTGCCGTGGGGGCACTGCTGGGCGTGGTGCTGCTGTGGCGGTTTCTGCCCGGCTTCAAGCGGCGGCGTCAGCCAGGGACCGAAGCGGCCCGGCTTTACGCGCAGATGTTGGAACGGCTCCGCCGCCGCGGCTGTGAGAAGCCGCCCTGGATGACGGCCGCCGAATTTGCCGGTCACCTGCCAGATACACCTTGGCGTCCCACCGCGCTCCGCATTACCGAACTCTATAGCAGCATGCGATGGAGCCCGGACCAACAGTCAGCCGGGGCCGCGATCCGGCAATTGCTCAAACAGCTCTAAGCGCTTCCAGTTTGGCGCGCGCCGCCCCGGAGTCGATCGAGGCCATGGCTTGGGCCATGCCCTCCCTCCAGCGGGGCGCGGTTCCGGCGGTCACCAGAGCGGCGGCAGCACTCACCAGCACGATGTCGCGCCATGCACCGTGCTCTCCGGCCAGCACTGCGTGAGCGACGGCCAACGGGTCGCCCCGGAGATCTTCAAGGGTGGCACGGGGAAAACTCACTAAGCTGGGCGTGCCGCTTGGTGACGTGATCGACCTGGCCGGCCGCGCCATCGACGTCCTCCCCATCCCCGGCCACGACCCCGCCAGCACGGCATTCTAAGACCGCCGTACCGGCCTGCTGCTGACGGGCGACACCGTCTACCCCGGACAGCTCTACATCACAGACTTTCCGGCCTTTGTGTCGAGCATCGGCAAACTGGTCGATTTCACCGCCACGCACCCGGTGGCCCACATCCTGGGCAAGCACATCGAGCAGTCCCGCACCCCGTTTGTCGATTATCCGGTCCGCACCATCCGCCAACCCGACGAACACGTTCTCGAACTCAGCCGGGGTGACTTAGTGGAGCTGCATACCGAGTTGCTCAACATGAAAGACAAGCCAACCCGCAAACTGCTGCGCAGCATTACGATCTTTCCGCGGCGCGTGCTGCAAGTAGCATCCCTTACTGTTGCCATGTCCGGCAAACATGACGAGAATTATTCTCAATTCCAGGACACTTTAGGATTGACCCGGGCTAGCAGCGATGGTACTCTCGTACAATGAAAATCCTCGTTCTCTCCTTGGCTTTGGTCTTGGCAGCGAGCTGGGCAAGTGCTGCTACCTTCACCGTGACGGTTAATGGTCCCGATGCAATTTTCTTAGCTGGCCGGACCGATGTGGTTATTCCAGCGGCAAATCTGCCCTGGACAACCGGCACTCGCTTGATTCGGCACGGTTGGCCGACGCCCGAGGGAGCACTCGAGGAAAAGCCGCCGTTCGTTCCAGTGACTGGCGGGGATGTCATTCGCGTGCTTGATCCGGCGGTTGGCGGCGTCAATTTCTTCAACGGTTTTGGGCCGCCATTCTTTGGCCCCAGCGGCAATGGGGCGTCGGGGAGCAATCTGACCGCGCTCGACGGAATTAGCGGCTATTGGGGACCGCAAGGCCCATTGACGGGAGTCTTCCTCGACGATTCCATCCCCAGCGCCGGACCGGCACCGGCCACGCTGAACTTCACTCCGGGCGGATTGGGGATTGATTTCCCTTCTCTATCTCCGGTTCTTCGTCAAGTGTTTTATATCGGGGATGGCGTCACAGCCGGGGGTGACTTTCAGACGTTTATTGTCCCCGCAGGGGCGACGCGCCTCTTCCTGGGCATTCCTGATGGGTTTGGATTCGGTGGTGCGCCCGGCGCCTATGATGACAATGACGGTAGCTACCAAGTGAGGATCGGCGTAAACCAGATCCCCACTTCCGGAACTGTGCCCGAACCCAGTTCGGCCGGCTTGGCCATGATGGGAATCGCCATCATGGCTGTTGGCCTTGGGGCGCGTCGACTGGCCGCTACGAGGTAGAGCATCAACCGAGTGCCCGGTGGCTGATTGCAGCCTCATCCCGCAGAGGCGACGATGCCAAATTCGACCTGCGTGATTTTCATGAAGTGGTCCTCAGCAATGGCTCCGTGCCCTTGACCGTGCTGGAGCGGCTGGTGGACGACTATATCCGGCGGAAGAGATAACGCCAGCAGGTCTTGGTATGGTGCACGGGCACCGCTCACTTAGCGTGTACGGCCCAGTAGAGTAGATGCCTTGCTGAGCCGCGACCACTGCAGCGGTCTTCTCTCACATCCACATCGGCCCCGGGTAGCGCCAGATCGCGTTTCGGGCCAACTGCTGCGCTGAGTCAGCATGCTGCGGCCGCGGGAGAGGCCCCTCCTGCGGGTCGGGGCCCGGTCCGGGCCGCGTTCATCAAGGTTGTGCGGCTGCTAGGCCGCTAAATGGCTTTGAGAGCTTTCACCTTCGCCCGAGCCGCGCCGGAGTCGATGGAGGCCGCTGCCCGGCCGACGCCCTCCTTCCAACTCCTGGCCGCCCCGGCGGTCACCAGCGCGGCAGCCGAGTTTACCAGCACGATGTCGCGCCATGCGCCTGGTGCGCCGCCCAGCACCGCGTGCGCCGCGGCTAGCGGATCGCCACGGAGCGCCTCGATGGTGGCGCGAGGCACGCCGAAGTCCTCGGGCGTTAGCGTGAACTGCTCGCCACCCACCCGCCAGGCCGTCGTGGGCCCAGTGGTGGTGATCTCGTCCAGCCCATCGGAGCCATGCACCACCAGGCCCTGCTTGAGGCCCAGCCGGTGGAGACTTTCGGCCATCAGCGTCGCCGCTTGGACAGACGGTGCGCCCACCACTTGCGCTCGGGCGCCCGCCGGGTTGGTGAGCGGACCCAATAGGTTGAACGCCGTCCGCATCCGCAGTTCCTGCCGCGCCGCCCCCGCGTGCTTCATGGCCGGATGGATGGCCGGTGCGAACAGGAAGCCGATGCCCACCGTTTCAATCGCGAGGGCCGACTCCTCCGGGCTCATGTCGATGCGGATGCCCAGGGCCTCCATCAGATCGGCGCTGCCAAAGCGTGAGGAGACGCTGCGGTTGCCATGCTTGGCGACGGCGACACCCGCCCCGGCGACGACGAAGGCCGCAATGGTGGAGATGTTGATGGTGCCGCTCGCATCGCCACCGGTTCCGCAGGTGTCCACCAGCGGTCCGTCGGTGCGCACACTCACCCGGTTGGCCTTGCCCCGCATCACGCGCGCAAAGCCGGTCAACTCGTCGGCGGTTTCGCCTTTGGTCTTCAAAGCCGCCAGAAACGCGGCGATCTGGGCGGTGGACGCCTGGCCGTCCAGGATGAACTGCATCGCCTCCTGGGCCTGAAGCTCAGAAAGTGATTCGCGGGCGGTGAGTTTGGTCAGGAAGGGGAGCAGTGGCATGTTAGAATTTTAGTTTCCGATGAAAATACATGAGTATCAGGCCAAGGCTCTTTTGGCCAAGTACAGCGTCCCTGTGCCCCGGGGTGAGGTGTGCTTTACACCGGACGAGGCGGAGTTGGCAGCCAAGGCTCTTGGCGGGAAGGTAGTCGTCAAGGCGCAGATCCACGCCGGCGGCCGCGGCAAGGGTGGCGGCGTCAAGCTGGCCCATTCCGTGGAAGACGCGGTGGAGCGCACCAAGCAGATTCTGGGCATGACGCTGATCACGCACCAGACCGGGCCTGAAGGCCGTCTGGTGAAGCGCGTGTTGGTGGAAGAACAGTTGCCCATTGCCAAAGAATTCTATCTTGGCATTACGCTGGACCGGGCGACCGGCAAGAACGTCGTCATGGCGTCCAGCGAAGGCGGCGTCGAGATCGAGGAAGTGGCCGCCCACAGCCCGGAAAAGATTCTGAAGGAACCGCTGGAGCCCGGCCTGGGCCTGGGTGCGTACCAAGCCCGCAAGCTGGCCTTTGGCATCGGCATTCCCGCGGCCAGCGTGAACTCGGCCGTCGCGACCATGCAGGCTCTGGTCAAGGCTTACGACGCCTACGATTGTTCGCTGGCTGAAATCAACCCGCTGATCCTGACCTCCGATGGCCGCGTGGTGGCGCTGGACGCCAAGATCACGCTGGACGACAACGCCCTGTTCCGTCACAAGGACCTGCTGGAGCTGCGGGACTTTGAAGAAGAAGATCCGCTGGAAGTGGAAGCCAGCAAGTTCTCGCTGAACTACATCAAGCTGGACGGCAACGTCGCTTGCATGGTGAATGGCGCGGGATTGGCGATGGCCACCATGGACATCATCAAGTACGCGGGCGGCAGCCCGGCCAACTTCCTGGATGTCGGCGGCGGCGCTAACGCCGATCAGATCAAGAATGCATTCCGCATTCTGCTGTCTGACCCCAGCGTGAAGGCCGTGCTGATCAACATCTTTGGCGGCATTCTGCGCTGTGATGTGCTGGCGACGGGCGTTGTCAATGCGGCGCGGGAACTGGGCTTCAAGATCCCGGTGGTGGTGCGCATGGAAGGCACCAACGTCGAAGAGGGCAAGAAGATTCTGGTGGAGAGCGGATTCAACTTTATGGTGGCCGATGGCATGAAGGACGCCGCGGAGAAAGTCGTGGCGGTGGCCAAATAACATGAGCGTTCTCGTTGATCAAAATACTCGCCTGATCGTCCAGGGCTTTACCGGCCGCGAAGGCACTTTCCACGCCACCCAGGCGATCGCCTATGGCACGCAAGTGGTGGGCGGCGTGACGCCCGGCAAGGGTGGTTCGACGCACCTGGACCGGCCCGTGTTCGACACCGTAGCGGATGCTGCCAAAGCTACCGGCGCCAATGCCAGTGTGATTTTTGTGCCGCCTCCGTTTGCCGCCGACGCCATCATGGAAGCGGTGGATGCGGAACTGCCGCTGGTGGTCTGCATCACCGAAGGTATTCCGGCTAATGACATGACCAAGGTCTGGTCGTTCATGCGCGGCAAGAAGACGCGCCTGATTGGCCCCAACTGCCCGGGCATTATTTCGCCGGGCAAGTGCAAGATCGGCATCATGCCCGCGCACATCCACCTGCCCGGCAACGTGGGCGTGGTTTCGCGCTCCGGCACCTTGACCTATGAAGCCGTTGGCCAGTTGACCAAGCTGGGCATCGGCCAGTCCACCTGCATCGG
>JBIKMK010000276.1:0-5777 GCA_044359315.1 Bryobacteraceae bacterium
CAGTCACCCCACTCGCGCATCCTGAACGCCATGCAAGCGGGCGCCGTTTTGACGGCGGGTGGCTTGGGTCTGTTGGCTGTGCCCCGGACCGAATCGAACTGGGAGACGCTGGGCTTCCTGTCGCCCGTCGTGCTGGCCGTGGGGGTGGGCTTCCTGGCGGCGGCCGCTGCGTCCTATCTATTGTCAGCGAAACTGGGATTAGTGCCCTCCGCGGAACGTGAGTAGCTTCGAAGACAGCATCGTGATCTCCTCCATCGCCAGTGGCGAAAAACCACTGCTGGCCATTCCGCGAGAGGAGTTCGCGCGCTTCCACGAAGCCACCGTGCGTTCCTTGCGCGGCTACTTAGTGCGCGTCACCGGCAGCCAGAACCTGGCGGAAGATCTGGCCCAGGAATCCTACTTGCGGCTGCTCCGCTCCGGCCTTGCTCCGGATGCGACGCATGAGCACCGCCGCGGCTACCTCTTCCGCATCGCCACCAATCTCACCACGGACCATTTTCGCGCCGGGCCGATGGATGAGGAACTACCCAGCGAACTGCCCGGCGGAACGGCGAACAATAGTCTGGACCGGCAAGAGGATGTACAGCGGGCCTTGCGTGAGGTGTCGCACCACGACCGCGCCTTGCTGTGGCTGGCCTATGTGGAACAACTCTCGCACCGCGAGATCGCCGAGGTGGTGAGCGTCAAGGAATCCAGCGTCCGCGGCCTGCTGCTGCGCGCCCGGCACCGTTTGGGTGCGATCCTTGAAAAGAAAGGACTCCGGCCATGAACGACGAACAACTGCTCCAGGCACTCCAGGCCGATCTGGGCGAGCCGCAAGGGCCGCCGCCGGAGATTCTCTACTGGCGGGCCGAGTTGCAGGCCAAGCGGGAGCGCCAGCAGCGGGCTATGAAGCCCTTGGCCTGGGCGGAGCGCTTGGGCTGGTTGGGAATTGCCGCCGCCGTGGGTTCGACACTACCGTTGATCGCGCGCCTGGTGCGCTAACCGAAGGCAAGTCGCCGCGACGCGACGAAACCGCACATAAACGGGCTAGCCTTCAATCGCCGCCAGCGCCGCGCTGATGCCTTCCAGCCGACCTTTCAGCCGCCGGTTCTCGTCAGCCAAGTGCAGGCAGGCTAGCAACGCCACGCGGGCGGTGTCGCCGACGCCAGTGCGTGAGGCCAGGGTGGAGAGCAAGCCGCTGATTTCACCGGCCAGGGCTTCAAGATCGCGCGGGTTACCATCGGTCAGAACGGTGAACGTCTGCCCGTAAATCGTGACGCGGACTGGAACCTTGTCGGCCGCGGCGGGTCTCCCTTACGCTTCGGAGGATAGCAGATCGATTTGCGACATTAGCTTAGAGACCCGGGTTCGCACTTGCGTGCGTTCGCTCTCCAGCCGGGTCACTTCAGCCGCTAACCGGGCCGCTTCAGCCAACGCCTGATCCCGGTCCAACTGCAGACGGGCACCGGCGGACGTGGTGTCCTGCATGTCTGCTTGCACCCGCGCCAATTGCGCCATCAAATCGGAGACGTGCTCGCGCGCTTCCCGGACGTTATCTCCCAAGGCGGCACAGTTCTGGTTCGCCTGTTCGAGATTCTGGTTGGCCTGTTCCAGCGCAGTGCGGGCGGCATCGCGTTCGGAACGCAATTGAGCCACCAGTTCCACGGTCTTGGCCACGCGGGCTTCCAGGGCGGCGATGGGATCTTGTTCGGGGGCAGGACTCATAGGTTCGGGCGTAGTCAACATCTCACGGGAATGACTCGGGAACAGCGCCCCAAATCCCTCGTCAAGGAAGCGCGGTTGTGCGGCCACACTTCAACTGTACACAGTTCGAGGGCGGTGTGGCAGACGAAATTGTAGCTCGCCGATTTAGGCGAGCGCGGCTTTGGCTTTGTCCACCAGCGAGGCAAACGCCGGAGCGTCCTGCGCGGCGATATCGGCCAGCATTTTGCGGTTCAGGTCGATGCCGGCCTTTTTCAAGCCGCCGATGAACTGCGAATAGCTCATGCCGGACGCGCGGGTGCCAGCGTTGATGCGCTGGATCCACAAGCTGCGGAATTCACGCTTCTTGTGCTTGCGGCCGACGTAGCCGTACTTCAGCGCCTTCTCAACCGCTTCTTGCGCGGCGCGATACAGCTTGCTCTTGGTGAGGAAGAAGCCCTTGGCCAGGGCGAGGGTCTTTTTACGGCTGGCGCGGCGATGTGTACCGCGTTTGACTCTAGGCACGTTTGTTCTCCTTAAGTTCTAACAGTTTACCGGCGGATCGGGCACGTGTCAGGGCACCGTCCACACGAGTGGTTTAGCGGGTGGCCTCGCCTCGGTTTAGAGGTAAGGGATCATCCGCTTCAGCTCCGGCTGGTTGGTCTCGTCAGCAATGACGGACTTGGCCAGACGGCGCTTGCGCGCGGGCGACTTCGACGTCAAGATGTGGCGGGCTCCGGACTGGTGGCGAACCACCTTGCCGGTCCCGGTCTTCTTGAAACGCTTGGACGCACCTTTATGGGTCTTCAGCTTGGGCATTGAGATGTCCTTGGGGAGGTAACGGGATAGAACCAGAATTCACCGCGAGCGGCACTTCCAGGCAAGTTACAACCTTCTGTCAGTATAGCAGCGCTCGCCCCGCCGCGGCAACGCGCGGAGCTTCACGTCCTTTAGACCAGAGCGTCTTCCGGCAAACCCTCCAGCAGATCGGCCATCGTGATGCGAACTCCATACTCTGGCAGTTCCAGCGCCTCAGCATGGGCCAAGCCGCTGGCCGAGTAGACCTGGAGTAGCCTTAGCGAGGGATCGATGAGCCAGACGTGAGCGACGCCCGATCGCTGGTATTCCGCACATTTGCTGAGTACCACGCGATGCCGATCGTCGGCGGAAAGGATCTCAATCGTCACCAGCGGCGGAAGTTGCGGGACGGGAGGCGGGAAGTGGTCAAACACGGCGACATCCGGAACGCGATACTCGCTCCCGCCAAGATGCATCCGAACCTCGGGCAATGCAAACAGACGCGATGAACTCTGGAGGCGAAAAAGAATCGCAAACGCTGCCTGTAGCCAGCCGTGAATAGAAACCGGCGTCGCTCTCTCCCGCAACTCCCCATCCACCAGTTCCGCATCGGGCCGGTCGATGAAGGTCATGTGCAAGTATTCTTCGGGCGATATGCGGACTGCCTGAGTCGCCATGATCCCCAAGATAACAGCTTGTTCGGCCCGCAACCCGTGCCCGTATCCAACCCTGCTAGTACCCGCCGGGTAGCATGGGATAATCGGGGCCGATGGCCCACAGTCTCAACCTCTCGCCTTTCCTCTCTGCCTTCTTGACGCTGGCCGCTGCGGCGGTCCAGGCGCAGCCCCAAGGCGGTGCCAACCAGCCTGAATTTATCCGCACCGGCCAACAGTTGATGAGGGCGGGGAAGCTGGATGAAGCGTTGACGCTCTACCGCACCGAGATCGAGAAATCGCCCCAATCAGTGGCGGCGCAGAATGCCGCCGGCACGGCGCTGGACTTGATGGGCCGCACCACGGACGCCCGGGTGCACTTCGCCAAAGCGATTGAGATCGCCGCGACTCCGCAAGCCAAGACCGCCGCTCGGCGGGCGATGGCAATGTCTTATGCCTTCGACAGCGACTGCGCCAACACCTGGAAGTACCTGGAGCAGGTGTTCGATTACTGGGTGGGCGTGGGCGACTTCTACCAGCAAGGTGAAATGCTGAACGAAGCGGCGCGGGTGTGCATTGAGGCGGGCGCTTACGATCAAGCCGAAAAGCTCTACCGGCGCGGCACCGAACTGGGTGTCAAGGAACCGAACATCAAGCCCGATCGCGTCTCGCTCTGGAAGTTCCGGCTGGAGCACGCCTTGGCGCGTCTCGCTGCCCGGCGCGGCCAGAAAGCCGAAGCCGCCCAGCATGTCGCGGCCGCCAAAAAGATTCTGGATGGCGACGCCGAGATGGCGAAGGCCCAGACGATCTACTTTCCCTATCTGACCGGCTACGTGGCTCTCTACACGGGAGACTATGCCACCGCGCTCGCCGACCTGGCGAAGGCCAACCAGAACGACGCCTTCATCCAGTGCCTGATCGGCATGGCCCACGAGAAGTCCGGTGACAAGGCCAAAGCGGCGGAGTACTTCCGTAAAGCGGCCGGCGTCGTGGGGCACAATCCACCAGCGGCTTATGCCCGCTGGTATACGCGGAACCGGCTGTTTTAAGGCACCCGCTGACAGTGCAGTCCACGGGCGATATCCTGGTCTCGAGTGAAGGTTCGAGACTTGATCCACATACTGGAGTCCCATGGGTGGCGGTTGAAGACAACCAGGGGGAGCCATCGCCAGTTCCTTCATCCCAGTAAAGGATTGGTCGTGACCGTAGCGGGCCATCCCGGCAAAGATGTTCCCCTCGGCACGCTGAAGGCAATCTTGCGGAGCACGGGTCTGGAGAAAGAAAAATGATGAGTTATCTGGTCATTTACGAGAAAGGCCCTACCTCGTGGGGCGCGTATGTTCCGGATCTCCCGGGCGTTTGCAGCGTCGGAGACACTCGCGCTGAAGTAGAGCAGTTAATCCAAGAGGCTATCGAGTTCCATCTGGACGGACTGCGCGAAGAAGGACTCGACGTTCCGATCCCCGCCAGCTTCGCGGGTGTGGTGGAAATTGGCTCTGCCGCTTAGACCAGCGCGAACACCTGCCGCGGCTTCAGGAAGAAGGGTGCCACCAGACCGCACATGTCGCCCAGGGGCAGTAGGTCATCGCTGATCGCAATGCCCAGCGTCTCTCGCAGGAAGCGCTGGCGGGTCTGGCAGCGGGCCAGCACGGCCGGGTCCAGTTGGGCGCGGAGTGAAGCGTCCGCCAGCACGTAGCCATCTTCCATGCGCGTCGAAAAGTAGCGCGGCATGCCGGGGATGATGTCGCTTTGGATCACCATGCCGGATTCCAGGCGCACGTCAGAACCGCGATAAAACGGGGCTGAGAGCCACTCTTCCAGGTGGATCAGGTGCCCAGGGTTCAGGAAGATGCCGAACTTCTCAAACGGTAGCCGCGAGTGGATGAACTCATAGAGGTGACCGCACCGGGCACCGATCTCAAGCTTGGTCAACCACTCCGCGCAAGCCGCAAAATAGGGCGTGGCAAAGTCATTCAGATAACCCTGCGCCTCGGCGGGCAGGTCCGTCTCATCTTCGGCCACCCACCCGGCGCGGCAGACGTTGCTGCCCCAGTAGCAGATGTTGAAGCTGAAGCCGCCACCCCGGCGGATTTTCTCGCCGCGGGCGCTGGCCAGGCTCACCCGATGATCGCCGGACTTCATCGTCCAGTGGCAGCCCAGCGGCTCGCCATTGTATTGGGAGAGCTTCATCAGCTCATGATCTTCGATGCCATCGCGCAGGCCGAAAATGATGCGCCGTGCTCCGGCGGCGGCCAGTCCATTGGTGTACTCGAAATGGTTGATCTCGGTGGGCGACGCGATCTCGCGCAATGAAATCAGCATATCGGTGGCCGTGACCACGGAACGTGACATCGCCTGCAATGCTTCCACCACCCAGTGCGGCGCACCGATGCGGCCCTTCTTGAAGTCCACGATTCCGACCTCGCCCAACTGCTCAGCGGCCAGAATCTCTTCGAGCGTGCGGCTGGAATCGTTCGGCTGATCAGGCAGCGAGAACGGCTGATACCGCTCATGCCGCAGCCGCCCGGCTCGATAGGGCGGGCTGATTTTCAGGTAGCTCTCGCACTCATTGCCCACCAGGATCAACGGATCGCCGTCCAGCGCCACGATCATCAGCGCCTCTTCAAAGCGTGGGTCAAAGCC
>JBIKMK010000278.1:0-5765 GCA_044359315.1 Bryobacteraceae bacterium
CAGCCGCTTGTTGATCAGTGTTTCCAGGTCCTGTGGAACCGTCAGTTGCATCTCAAGCCTCTTGCCCTATCGTACCCCCAACTGCGCTGCCCACCTGCAGTTAGCCGCGTGGTGATTAGGGCTTCGGCGCGGCTGGTGGTGGTGGAGCGCCGTAAGGCCGGGGGAGCGGCTGCGTCAGGTAGAGCTCAATATCCTTGGCGGCTTTCGTCTCGACGCCCGGCTTTTGCAGAAAGCCCAAGTCGCGGAACCAGTCGATGAAGCGGATCTGCCAGGTGCCGAAGGGTATGCCCGTGCGGTCGGTCAGCCCGCCGCTCATGCGGGTGCCATCGGGCAGCGGGTCGCCAGGGTGGCGGCCATTGCCATAGAGGTGCAACTCGATGTTGGGCACGCCCAGCGCCAGCATGGCGGAATAGTATTCCATCGCCCAGATGGCGTGGATGCGGTCGCCCGATCCGGCGCACATCACAAATGCGGGCGGCACGTTGCGCGGTATCGCCGGAGCAGTGCGGTTGCGCGCAAACGGCGAGGGGCCAGGATAGATGATGCCCGCAAAGTCGGGCCGCGAGGTGATCCCGGCCAGCGGATCAGTGGCATCGGCATGCTGCTTGTCGAACTCTTCAAAGAGCACCGCCGCCGGAGCAGCCAGTTCCGCACCGGCCGAAAAACCCATGATGCCGATCTTTTTCGGGTCCAGGTTCCACTCCTTGGCATAGGCTCGAACCAGCCGCACCGCCTGCAGCGCATCATGCACGGCGTCCTTCTCGGCGATATAGCCATCCTTCCGCAGCCGATTGCGCAGGATCACGGTGTTGACGCCGTAGTTGTAGAAGAACGGCACAAAGTCCGCCCCCTCCGATGCCGCACTCAGAAAATTGTGCCCGCCCCCCGGCGCCAGAATCACCACGGCACCCGTGTTGATGCCGCGTTCGACCGGATGGAACTCAATGGACGGGTTGTGGACGTTGACAATGCTCGAAATGCGGCCTGGCACGGCTTGGCTCATGGTGTACTGCTCGGGCTCGCGCACGCGCTCCGCCTTCAAGAAGGGCGACCCCGCCGGATAAAGCGGCACCACGACGCCACCGGGCAGGATGGCCTGCGGGGCATAGGGAGCGCTCGTTGCTGGCCCGGGGGCGGGGAGGCTCTGGGGGGTGGGGAGGGGTGGGAGAGAGGGGCGTTGGGCGAAGGCGGCGAGCGTAGTCGCCAAAACGGCAATCGATCCAGCAAAGGCTCTGATCATACCGCTACAGTGTTTAACGCTCTACGCTTGTGCGTCAACCTGTTTCTCCGCGCCTTAGAACAACCAGCATGCTGAAGTGTCGGAATCCCGATGCTCGTCAGGGCAACCGACACCAATCAAGTTGAGGGCGGCCAGATCTAGCCGCCGCAGGCGGGCCCTGCCGGTGGCAGCCGGACACCTGACCGTCTAAACTAAAAGTTCCCTCTTTCAACACGATGGCCACTATTCTGCAATCTCTTCCTCTCGGCGAGCGCGTCGGCATCGCCTTTTCTGGCGGGCTCGATACGTCGGCGGCGATCTTTTGGATGCGTGAGAAGGGGGCGATCCCTTATTGCTACACGGCCAACCTGGGCCAGCCGGATGAGCCGGATTATGACGCGATCCCCAAGCGCGCGCTGGAATGCGGCGCCGAGGTGGCGCGGCTGATCGATTGCCGGGCCCAGTTGGTGCGCGAAGGCATTGCGGCGCTGCAGTGCGGTGCCTTCCACATCACCACCGCCGGCGTGCCGTACTTCAACACGACGCCGATTGGGCGCGCGGTGACCGGCACCATGCTGGTGGGCGCGATGAAGGAAGACGCTGTCCACATCTGGGGCGATGGCAGCACCTACAAGGGCAATGACATCGAGCGGTTCTACCGCTACGGCCTGATGGTGAACCCGACGCTGAAGATCTACAAGCCGTGGCTCGACCAGGCGTTCAACAACGAACTGGGCGGCCGCAAGGAGATGTCGGAGCTGCTGGAGCGCGCGGGCCTGGGCTACAAGATGTCGAAGGAGAAGGCCTACTCCACGGATTCGAACATCTGGGGCGCCACGCATGAAGCCAAGGATCTCGAACAGCTTTCCACCGGCATCCGCATTGTCGATCCCATCATGGGCGTGGCCTTCTGGCGCTCCGATGTCGCCGTCCCGGCCGAGGAAGTGCGCGTGCGGTTTGAAGAGGGCCGCCCGGTGGCGCTGAATGGGCAGTCGTTTGCGGACGACGTGGAACTGGTGCTCGAAGCCAACCGCATCGGCGGACGGCACGGCCTGGGCATGTCGGACCAGATTGAGAACCGCATTATCGAAGCTAAGAGCCGCGGCATCTACGAAGCGCCCGGCATGGCGCTGTTGTTTATTGCGTACGAACGGCTGATCACCGGCATCCACAACGAAGGCACCATGGAGCAATACCGCGACATGGGCCGCCGACTGGGCCGCCTGCTTTATGAAGGCCGCTGGTTCGACCCGCAATCGATCATGCTGCGTGAGACGCTGCAGCGCTGGGTTGCGAAGGCCGTTACCGGCGAAGTGACGCTGGAACTCCGCCGCGGCAACGACTATTCGATCCTGAACACCGAATCGCCCAACCTCACCTACGCGCCGGAGCGCCTGTCGATGGAAAAGGTGGAAGACGCCGCCTTTACTCCCGCCGACCGCATCGGCCAACTGACCATGCGCAACCTCGACATCGCCGACTCTCGTGCGAAGCTCGGGATTTATGCCCAGGTCGGCCTCATTGGCGGGGCGACGTTTGAGGGCTTGAAGCTGCTCGACGGTGGGGACGCGGGCGAGAAGTAAGCTCGTGCCAACGCCAGATGTCCGGGACCTGGAACGCTTTGTCCGGGCACAGCAGCCCGTCTACTCGGAGGTGTTGTCGGAGCTAAGGAGCGGCCGGAAGGAGTCCCACTGGATGTGGTTCATCTTCCCCCAACTGCGGGGCCTCGGCCAAAGTGCGATGGCGCACCGGTATGGGATTGCTTCTCGAGTTGAAGCGGAGGCCTATCTAGCGCACCCGATATTAGGAGCGAGGTTGATCGAGTGCACTGGCTTGGTTAATGCTGTCGAAGGCGCATCGATCGATGAGATCCTGGGCGACATTGACGGTCTTAAGTTCCGCTCATCGATGACGCTGTTTGACGCCGTGTCGCCGCCAGGTAGCTTGTTTGAGGCCGCGCTCGCGAAGTACTACGCGAGCCGCAAGGACGGGGTGACGCTCGAGATGCTTTCGGTGGACGCGGCGAGCTGATGGGCACTTCACTGGGCTACCGACGTAATGCCACCGGCTCCGCCGCCGCCGGAGCGCCCCTCAGCAGGCCCTCGGTGCTGAGGTCCTCATCGATTTCGGGCCAGTGAATGCCGTAGCCTGCGCCGCTGATCTTCCAATGGAAGCGCTGTTCCATGCTGGCGTCGAGTAGCCGCGGGAACCAGGCCAGGGGAACGATGATTGTTCGGCCATCCACGAGATCAACGGCAAGGGTGTCTTCGGTGAAGTGCACATCACGCACGCGTTCGCCGGGATTAGGCTGGGAAGCGTTCATGCCATTTCTCCAGGAAGAGAGTTCGATTGTCGGCCACTAGGCGATGGATGCGCCGGATTTCCGCCGGGCCGAAACCGAGATTGCGCGCCAGGGCCACTTGATTCAGCCAGAACTTGGCCGAGGCGTCGTCGCGATCCACATGGATATGCGGCGGCTCATTCGGTTCATGGCTGTGGAAATACATCCGGTACGGTCCTACCACTAGTATGGTCGGCACGGAGCCAGTATCGCATCAGTTCGCGCGGCCCAGCTTGATCCGCGTTGGTCAGCTTGAACGATGCATGTGGCGCGCTTTTAGAATAGAGTGTGCGCATCGCCCTCGCCAATCTGCCGTTTCCCGCCACACCGGAGCAGTCAGTTCAGCTCGCCGAGCAAGCCATCGCTCAAGCAGGGACCGAGCAAGCGGCGATCATCTGCTTCCCGGAAAACTTCGTTCCGGGCTATCGCGCTCCTGACCGGAACGTGTCACCGCCGGATGGCGTGTTCCTCGAACAAGCATGGGAGCGGATTGCAGCAGCGGCGGGGCGGGCGAAGGTGGCGGTGATCTTGGGGACTGAGCGGGTGGAGGGCGATTCCCTCTATGCCACGGCACTGGTGATCCATGCCGACGGCAGCCGGGCGGGGTTTCAGGATAAGGTGCAGCTTGATCCTTCGGAAGATGCTCTGTTCGCCCCGGGAGTGGGACGGCGGGGGTTCCGGTGTGGCGAGATGACGTTTGGGATTGCCATCTGTCATGAAGGCTGGCGGTATCCGGAGACGGTGCGGTGGGCGGTGCGGCAGGGGGCGCAGGTGGTGTTTCACCCGCACTTCCATGAAGCCGAGCCGGGCAGCTTTCGGCCCAGCCGGTTTGCCGATCCGGAAAACTCGTTTCATGAAAAGGCGGCGCTGTGCCGGGCGGCGGAGAATGCCTGCTACTTCGCCACGGTGAACTATGCGAGCGAAGGCTCGCCCACGACATCGGCGGTGGTGGGGCCGGATGGGGCGGTGATCGGTTACCAGCCCTATGGCGTGCCTGGTTTGCTGGTGGTGGACGTTGATCTGGCGCGGGCTACGGGGCTACTGGCGCAGCGGTTGAAGCCGATTTAGTTCGGGTCCATCTCACGTGGGTCGCGGCTGCGGAAAATAGGTCAGCAGACCGCTCCGTTGCCGTCGCGGCTCGGCACGGGCGTTGCGGCTGCCACGTTCAAGTAGCCGCCAGCAGAGAGCGCCGATTCCGAGCCGCCATGCGCAAGCATGCGGACTGCCTAACGCGACCAGAGCAGCCAGACAAAGAACGGCCCACCGAGCAGAGCTGTGGTGACGCCCACCGGGATTTCGAGTGGGGCGAAGGCGCTGCGGGAGATGGTGTCGCAGAGGACAAGGAAGGCTCCGCCGCCGAATAGGGAGGCGGGCATTAGCAGGCGGTAGTCTGGGCCGACGATGCGGCGCAGCAGGTGGGGCACCAGTAGGCCGACAAAGGCGATCGGCCCCGTGATGGCGGTGGTGGTGCCTACCAGGATCGCTCCGGCGGCGAAGCCCTGCCAGGTGATCTTTTTGAAATCGACACCGCGCCCGGCGGCCCACACTTCGCCGTAGGAGATGACGTTCAGAGTGCGCGAAAGCCGCAGCATCCAGACAAAGACTGGAATCAGCACCAGCGCCAGCAGCAACAGCACCGAATACTCCACGGCGTCTACACCGCCCATCAGCCAGTGGGTGATCTGGAAACTGCGTGTGATGCCGGCGAGGCTATGCAGCAACAGAATGATGGAGACGCAAATGCCGTTGACGGCAATGCCCGTCAACAGCAGCGTGAAGGCGGAGAAGCGGCGCAGGTGGCCCAGGGCCGCCACGAAGGCGATCACGGCCCCGGCGCCCACCAGCGCCGACAGCCAGATCAAAGGGAACGACGAGCCCTCGCCGGGCAGGAACGCGATGGCGATCACGGCCCCCAGCGATGCAGCGGCTGAGACACCCAGGCTGGAAGGGGTGGCCAATGCGTCGCGCAACAAAGCTTGGTAGAGCGCCCCGGCGCTGGACAACGCCGCGCCCGTCAGCAGAGCGAGCAGTGTGCGGGGAATCCGCAAGTTCATGGCGATGCCCCAATCCGGAGCCTCGTGCCGCCACAGCTTGCCGTAATCCATGCCGGAGCCGCCCACAAACGGGCAGACAACCGTGGTCACCACCGCGGCCAGCACCGAAAGCAGCAGCACCCACCGCGCGCGGTGGCGGAGGTCATCGGCC
>JBIKMK010000279.1:0-5752 GCA_044359315.1 Bryobacteraceae bacterium
CAAGTGGAAGGCCTTTGTGGCGGACTCACGCACCAAGGTGGCCCTGGCGGCCAAGGTGGCAGGCGAAGAGAAGTTTACGCTGGCGCTCGAGAACCACAAAGACTGGACGCTGGAAGAGATGGTGGGCTTGATGAAGGAGTTCAGCGGCGAGTATTTCGGCATGCTGCTCGACACGGGCAACAATATCTCACTGCTGGATGACCCGCATGAGTTCTGCGAACAGCTGGCCCCCTACGCCACGTCCACTCACTTGAAGGACATGGCCTGGCAGCCGCATCCGCAGGGTTTTGAGATGTCGGAGATGGTGTTTGGCGAAGGGCAGTTGGACATGCCGCGGATCATCAACGCCATCCGCAAGGCGCGGCCGAAGACGAAGATGACGCTCGAAATGATCACGCGCAATCCGCTGCTGGTCACCTGCAACACCGAAAAGTTCTGGCTGACCATGGGCGGGCGGAGCGGCCTGCCGCTGGCCAAGACGATGAAGATGGTCTACACCGACAAACCCCGCCAACCGCTGCCGCGCATGGATCACCTGGATGATGGCCAAAAGCTGCGTCTGGAAGACGACAACGTCAAGTGGTGCTTGAACGTGGCGCGGGAGCGCTACGGGCTGTAACGGTTTCCCCCAACCCGCCAGCCCGGTGCAGGCCGCACATGTTGCGCGGGAGCGGTTAGCGGCGGTACCGCCACCGGATGAAGCCCAGCAGAAGGCCCAGGCCTGCCGTGATGCTGCCCGGCTCCGGCACGGCCGAAGCTGCTCCGGGATCGCTCCAGCGGAATGTTCCTTCCTGCGGATATGGCCCACTGAGCGTGACTGGGTCCCCATACCTGGATGCCACGATAACGGGCGAAACTGCCCTCGGCGATGGCCCGGATCTTGTACTGGAGGACGTTGGTTCCCTGCTGAACCTGCGCCAGCGGCCCCACCAGCCACTGGGCCGGCGAGTAGACCATCGGGTCCCCGAAGTGATCAAAGCCGGTCTGGGCATTCAAGGTCTGGCAATTGGGCTGAGGGCCGGAATACTGCGGGGCATGGAGTGGCCGAGTGCGGTTCAATCCCTCGGAGGTAACGGCCGGTCACGGCGGCGCTTACTTCACAGGTAATGGTGCGAAGGCCGCCAGCCGGTTTAAGCTGGCGGTTATGGGGACTTCCTACTTCCAGCCCACCCAGATGCCGCCACCGCCGCCGCCGGGGCCAGGGGCTACTTTCGGATCGATGCTGCGGCACTTTCGCAAGGCGCGCCAGTGGAGCCAGCTACAGATGGCGCTGGCGGCCGATGCGTCCAGCCGCCACGTCAGCTTTCTCGAATCCGGCCGCGCTCAACCCAGCCGGGAGATGGTGTTGCGGCTGGCGGAGGTATTGCGGGTCACGCTCCGGGACCAGAACCAACTGCTGCAGAGCGCCGGCTTTGCCGCCGTGTTTCCCGAGACGCCCTTGGCCAAGGACCCGCTGGGCCCGCACCGGTTGGCGCTGGAATCGATTCTTTCCAAGCAGGAGCCCTATCCCGGGCTAGTGGCCGACTCCAACTGGAACATCCGGATGCGGAATGAGCCGCTGGCACGGATGGCCCGAGCCTTCATACCGCCGGAGAACTTTGCGGCTGCCGGCGCGGCGGCGGGCAATGCGGTGAAGTATCTGTTCGACCCACTGCTGTGGCGGCCCTACATCATCAACTGGGAACTGACCGCGATGCAGATGATGCAGCGATTGCGCGATGAGGGTGCCCATGAACTGATGGGCGAACTCCTCCGGTATCCTGGAGTGCCTTCGGGGCTGGCGGCGAGCAGCGGTGATGCGGCGTTGCGTGATCCGGTGATGACCATCCGCCTGGTGAAGGGCAACCTCCGCATTCACTACTTCAGCATCTTGTCGACGTTTGGCCTGCCTCAGGACATCACCTTGCAGGAGTTACGGATCAAGTTGTTCTTTCCCGCCGACGCTGAGACCGAGGCTGGGTTCCGGCAGATGGCGGGGTGAGCTGAGGCGGGGTTACGGCAACACGCGGCGCGGAAAGATGGTGATGCTCCGCAGCAGCTTGCGGGTGGGCTTGTCCTTCATCGCGATCAGTTCCGCGTGCAGCTCCAGCAGGTCGCCACGGCTGAGTTCCAGCACGTGTTCGTCGGGCTGATGGATGGTGCGGACCACGTAGTCGACAAACGGCGTCCGTGTCTGCTCAATGTGGGTGCCCAGGATGTGCGCCACCGGGCGCGTGGCGGTGAACTCCACCATCTTGCCGATGCTGGCCACAAAGGCGGAGAAGTCGGTGATGTAGAGCCGTCCAGGATAGAGCGTGTCGCCGGTCAGCAGCAGGCCGGTGCGGCGGTCGTAGAATGCCGTGCTGGCGGTGTCGTGGCCGGGGATGGGGAGGACGTCGATGAGGCGGCCGCCCACGTCGATCACGTCGCCCAAGGGCGCGCCTGGCTTCGTCAGTTCGACGCCCTCGCGGTTGGCGAACAGTTTGTCGCCCGCGATGTGGTCGCCATGGCCGTGGGAGTGGACCACCAGCAGCTTCGGCGCGGAGCGCTTGTTGCGGGCGGCCCAATCGCTGATCACCTTGTCCACCACCTTCGCCACGTCGGTCTTGCCGGCGCCCGTGTCTTCCAGCAGCACGCGGTCCTTCCCAAAGATCAGGTAGAGGAACGGCTTCTCGTAGTTGCTGCAGCCGGATTCGCGGAGGATGTAGAGGTCCGGGTTGTAGGCGTGGACCTGCCACTGCTCAGCGGCGGCGGGCGTGCATTCGGGGCCGCTTGCGGGCCACTGGCGGGGCAGCGTGCCCGGTTCAAGCGATTGAGCGAGGGCGGGGAACGTTTCCACCGTGAGGAAAGTCAAGATCAAGCCAAGGGCGCGGAGCATCTCCTTATCCTAGAGGCCTCGCTATGTTCCGTATGACCGCACCAACGGATGAAGAGATTTCCGCGTTGCTGGCCCGGCAGGACGCGAGCCGGTTTTCCTATCCGCTGCTGGGGTGCACCCAAGGGCCGGCCCCGGCTGGTTACCGGCGCGATCACAACCGGATCCTGCTCGGCCAGGGGCCGAAGGTGTTTGCTGAAGCCTGCCGCCAATTGAGCAGTTGGCGCATGTTCGACCTGAGTTTCGTGCGGCTGCTGCACGCTGGTGCGATGCCGCAGGTGGGCCAGACGGTGGCGGTCTGCGCCGCGCATCTAGGCTTCTACTCGCTGAACTTCTGCCGGGTGTTGTATCTGGTGGATGAAGATGGTCCCATCCGGCGGTATGGCTTTGCCTATGGGACGCTGGCGGATCATGCCGCCCGCGGTGAGGAGCGGTTTCTGATTGAGTGGGACCGTCGTGACAACGGCGTCCGTTACGATCTGCTGGCCTACTCGCGTCCATCGCACTGGATGATGCGGCTGGGCTATCCGGCGGCCCGCTATTTTCAGCGGCGGTTCGCCCGGGAATCGTTGGCGGCGATGGCGGCGGCCTGCAAAGATGGCGGGTCCGGCCACGAGGCTTCGCTAAGCTAGCTACCAGTGCCCGCCGTTTCGAGCGACAGTCTGATCCTGCGTACCTTCCCGGTGAAGGAGTCGGACCTGATTGTCAGTTTTCTGACGCGTGAGTCCGGCAAACTGCGCGGCTATGCGCGGGGCGTGCGCAAGCCCAAGTCCCGCTTTGGGGCCGGCCTGGAGCGAATGTCGCAAACGCGCCTGTACTACGTGGTGCGCGAGAATCGGGATCTGCTGAACATTACTTCCTGTGAACTGATCCAGTCCCAGTTCTCGATCGCCGCGGACTATGAGAAGGGGATTGCGCTGGACTTTATCGCCGAGATCAGCGATCTGCTGTTGCCCGCGCAGGAAGTGAATGAGCGGCATTTCCGACTTTTGTTGGCCGTACTGAACTACCTACGCGGCGACGGGTCCCCTTGGTGCGCCGTGCTCTACGCCAGCTTATGGTCGGTGCGGTTGGCGGGCCTGCTGGGGGAACCGATGGTCTGCGAAGAATCGATTCAGCTGGCGCGGGAGATGCTGGTCACTCCGATTGCGGACCTGGCGCCTCGGGCCTGGACGAAGGCGACCGCCAGAGATTTGCGCCGCTGGCTGTTGCGGGATATCGAGAGCCACACGGAGCGGCGGGTGCAGAGTGCGGCGATACTCGAGAGCCTATAGCCGTCCTTGCCGGTCCGATCCCAGCGCTTTGCCGCCCTATAATGAGGGTATGCGGACCACCATCACGCTGGACGATGATGTTGCGGCGAAGTTGAAGGAAGAGATGGCCGTCAGCGGCCGGTCCTTCAAAGAAACGGTCAACCAGCACTTGAGGGCTTCGTTGGTAGATCCGACGCCAAAGTCTCGAGCGCCGTTCAAGGTGCGGGATATTGGTCTGCGTCTGGGGCTCGACTTCACCAGTACTTCAGAGCTGATTGAGCGGCTGGAAGGGCCCTTGCACCGTTGATTCTGCCTGACGCGAACTTGCTGATTTATGCCTACGACTACAGCTCGCCTTTGCATATTGTGGCTCGCAGTTGGTTGGAGGAGCAGTTTGCGGGCGCCCAGCCGGTTTGCTTAACCTGGACCACCATTAACGCTTTCTTGCGAATCAGTACTACAGACTTTGCACACCGCAAGGCTTCGCGTGCGGAAGCATTGGAGGTGGTGACGTCGTGGCTGTCATTAGAAACGATTCGGGTAGTTTCCCCGGGGCCGCGGCACTGGCCAATCTTGGAATCGCTCATCGTTAGCGGGAACTCGTTTGGACGGCACATCACCGACGCCCACTTGGCGGCTCTGGCGATTGAGCATGACGCGACCTTCTGCACCCATGACCGCGACTTCCAGCGTTTCCCTGGGCTGAAACTCCAATTCCCGCTATCCTGAAAGCTAAACGCTTCGCATGCCAACACCCGACCATTTGTACTACCAGGACGTAGTCCTCACGCTGAAACGCTACTGGGCCGATCGCGGCTGCATTATCCAGGAGCCCTTTGATGCCGAAGTGGGCGCGGGCACCATGTGCCCGGAAACGTTTCTGCGCGTGTTGGGCGCCAAGCCTTACCGCGTGGCCTACGTGCAACCCAGCCGCCGGCCCGCCGATGGGCGCTACGGCGACAACCCGAACCGGCTCTACAAGCACCAGCAGTTGCAGGTGATCCTGAAGCCGTCGCCCGCTGATGTGCTGGATCTCTATCTGGGGTCGCTCGAAGCCATTGGGATTGATCTCGACAAGCACGACATCAAGTTTGAGGAAGACAACTGGGAATCGCCGACCCTCGGCGCTTGGGGCGTGGGCTGGCAGGTGATGCTGGATGGTCTGGAGATTACGCAGTTCACCTACTTCCAGCAGTGCGGCGGCGTCGACCTGGACCTGATTCCGGCCGAGCTGACCTACGGCCTGGAGCGGCTGACGGCCTTTATCCAGAACAAGGACAGCGTCTACGACATCGACTGGGCACCGGGTTTCCAGTATCGCGACGTGCGCTATAACGACGAACTGCAACTGTCGGTCTACAACTTTGAGATGGCCGACGTGGCCACGCTGTGGGAGTCCTTCAGGCTGCACGAGGCCGAAGCCCAGCGGTTGATCGAGGGCTTTAAGGCGCTCGAAACGCCATCGCGGCGGTATCCCTTGCTGGCGGCGCATGAGCAGGTGTTGAAGTGCTCGAACTGCTTCAACTTGCTCGATGCGCGTGGCGCGATCAGCGTCACGGAGCGGGTCGGCGTTATCCAACGGGTACGGAGGCTGGCGGTGGGTGTTGCGCAAGCCTGGGTGGTGCACCTGCAGGAGGTGGTGGCG
>JBIKMK010000280.1:0-5734 GCA_044359315.1 Bryobacteraceae bacterium
TTGTCAGAGCCCTTCAAATCAGCCGGAGTGAGGCCGTGTTCGGGGCCGATCAAGCTCGAAAGAAGGTTGGAGGAGTCAAAACTGATGCGCACATTTGTCAGCTTATCAGGCTATGCGCCAACGTGAGCCTCCACTTCTCGATCCGTAGGCCCCAGCTTGCCACAAGCGATGACTCCCCAACTACGCCCTTTGATCCCGAAAGAAGTTGAGAGCGGTCTGAATCTTCCGTCGTCGGTCGGCACTCATTTCTACGATCTCCGGACCCAAGGCTTCAACGGGTATTTCGTCCAACTCTCGCAATAGCCTGGAAGCTTTTGCCTCGATCTGATCGAGAGTATCGACTGCGGTGACACCGAGAACCTTCCGGTAAAGCTCTTCAGCTTCCGATGAATCTCGGGGGAATGCCATGAAACCCTGCCGCCGCCATTCGTCGATGAGCTTGGAAACGATAAACATCCCTAGGCCAAACGCCAGCGGAACAATCAGCCACTTAATCTCCATCAGTGTCTAGTCCTTAAAGCGAATCAGTGCGACGTTCTGACAATCCAGGCACTGACCTTCCTGCACTACATACATCGTCCGGCAGCGAGGGCAATAGGCGCGGATCTTGGTGTCGGTCCTTTGTGGGGGCTTCCGCCAGTCTGTCCAATGCAACTTGATGCGTTCCGCGAACTGCTCCAACCGAAGCTGTTGGTGGTTGTCATCGGGACGACGCTCCGACTCGGCGAGAGAGGGAAACGCCGCGGCACGCCAATGCTTCTCAATAAAGGCTTCAAGATCAGTCATCCCCACTGCCTTCGCGGCCACGACGGGATGAGACTCTTCAAGCAAGTTGATGCTTAACTCTTCCACGGCCAGAAGCGCTGAGATCGGGTAGATACCGATGGAGACACTGCCAACTATCCGGTCCGATCCTTGGCGGCGCCCGTAATGGGCCGATAAGCTCCAATACTGAACCGCCACCCAGCCAGCAGTGCCAAGGCTGATCGTGGCGCTCACGATGATTCCGTAAGTGGTACCCAGCGCAAGTATCGCTAGCGGCACCCCCAGTGTCAAGAACAATGCCAACGCCCGAACTACGATCCCAAGCTTCGTTGTAGTCCGGCGGAACGCCGCCAGCTTCTGCTCAGCGGCCCGCAAATCGAAACTTCCATTAGGGTCTTCGGTTGATAACGGCCGGCTTTCCGAGGTCTCGAACATACCCCGGCCCAGCGAGAACGGGTTTTGCCAAACCCACCGTATGCCGCCCAGTTGGAACTGTCTGTATTGCCGATACGCGCCGCCAGTTCCGGGACCAAAGACAGTAGAGTCCGGGGCGACGCGCCGAAACAACTCGAAGCCGAACAAGATCCAAATGGTCACCGCAAATGCCACGGCATCCTGGATCTGTGCGGCAAGCGGGGGTTGATTCAGCACATCCTAACCCGCAGCCGCACCGGTTGACGACGGTGGGTCTTCTTCCACCGCTTCCTCTTTGGGCCTCCAAATCAAGTTCTTGATCACCCCCCCAAGGGCGATCACGCCGAACACAATCAGTTTCCAGAAGGCCACCGCAAACTTCGCCAACGTCTTGAAGAGCCCGGCCTTGGCACCCGCAGCCGCGACGCCTCCCAAGATTAGGGCGGTCAGGCCATATTCAGCGACTTTGTCTCCGGACCGGAAGGAGCTGTAAGATTCCTGTGGGGTATAGGAAAAGTCATCCAACACCTTCGAGAATTCGACTCTCGCAGCCGTGATGCCCGAAGCGTTGTCGACGAGAGTTGCCTTCATAACCCCATGACGGCCGAGAATTCGCGTCTGGAAGTTAATGGTCGAATCTGTCGAATCTTCGCTCTGAAGTTTTGTAGCCCAAACTAGGTTATGAGTGCGCTGGTCGTAAAGAGGTGCCAGATGCCACCCGATAATGTGGACGGGTGCCCATCCCCGTCTTTTTCGCTCCTCGTTTGCTTCCTCGTTTCCTTCCTGCAGGCTCTTCAGGAGCTTGGCGGCGTCCAGTTCAGACTTTTCCTCATCCTTCACGTACCCAACGTCATCGAAAGTAAAAATGGCGAACCAGCCGGTCTTGGCGTCCAATATCGTGCCAAGTTCTTTGCCGCTGGGAACGTTCTCGTTCAATTCAAGGTACTTACGTGTTCCTTCGGCGGAGGTGAACAACTGGCCGGCCGATATCTTAACCGTGGCCATGTCACCCAACTTCGCATTCGCAGGGCCCTTCTGCCAATCGATGCTTCGCATTACTTGCAGAATCGCGTCCTGGTTATTGTCAGCCGCTTTTCCTGGCGAAGCAGAACTTGGTCCGGCGCTCGATTTATCTTCAGCCAGCGCGTTACGAGAGATAGTCAGGCACCAGGCAATTGTAAACATTCGAAGCCAAAACATGTAAGGTTTATAGCATCGAAAGATAACTGCCGCAAGCCAAAACTGGGTACTAGATTGTTAACGGGGAATCGATACCCGCGAAAGTGGGTATCGCCCTACCCCTTGGCGGCAGTCGCCTTCGGCGGCATCTTCCGGGCGATGTAGTTCGTGTCGATCCGGGCAGCTCGGAAATCTTCGTCGGCCAGGATGCGCTTTTGGAGCGGGATGGAGGTGTAGATGCCTTCCACCACAAACATGTCCAGCGCGCGCAGTGACCGGTCGATCGCTTCTTCGCGCGTGGCGCCGTGGCAGATCAGCTTCGCCACTAGCGAGTCATAGTAGGGCGGGATCACGCCGTCGGTGTAGACTGCTGTGTCGACGCGGACGCCGATGCCGCCGGGGAGGTTCAGGCCGGTGATGCGGCCCGGTGAGGGCGCGAACGTTTCCGGGTGCTCCGCGTTGATGCGGCATTCGATGGCGTGGCCGTTCAGCTTGATGGGGCGCACCAGAATGTCAGAGAGCTTGGCGCCGGCGGCGATCAGGATCTGGCTCTTCACCAGGTCAACGCCCGTGACGGCTTCCGTTACCGGGTGCTCCACCTGGATGCGGGCGTTCACTTCGATGAAGAAGAGGTTGCCCTCGGGGTCCATCAGAAACTCGACCGTGCCCGCGTTGGTGTAGCCGATCTTCTTGAAGGCCACCTTCAACCGCTCGCACATTTCGGCGCGCATTTGGGGTGTCACGACGGGCGAGGGAGCTTCTTCAATCAGCTTCTGGTGACGGCGCTGGATGGAGCATTCACGCTCGAACAATACTTCGACATCGCCATGCTCGTCGGCCAGCAACTGGAACTCGATGTGGCGCGGGTTGGGGATGTACTTTTCGACGTAGATGTCGGGCACAGAGAAGGCGGCGCCAGCTTCGGTCTGCGCCTGGAGTAGCTGCGTGGGCAGCTCTTCGGCGGAATGGACCACGCGCATACCGCGGCCACCACCACCGGCGGCGGCTTTCAGGATCACCGGATAGCCAATCTCATTGGCGATTTCGAGCGCTTCTTCGGCTGAATGGAGCACATCCACCGAACCGGGCAGCGTGGGCACGCCGGCTTCCTTCATGGCAGCCCGAGCCTTTTGCTTCAGGCCCATCATGCGGGTGACATTCGGGCTGGGGCCGATGAACTTGACCCCATGGGCGGCACAGACTTCGGCGAAGTCGGCGTTCTCACTCAAGAAGCCGTAGCCCGGGTGGATGGCGTTGACGTTGGTGATCTCAGCGGCGCTCATCACCGACGGGATGTCCAGGTAGCTGCGCGCGCTTTTTGCTGGGCCGATACAGACGGCCTCGTCGGCGAACCGGACGTGGAGGCTGTTGCGGTCGGCTTCGGAGTAGACGGCCACCGTCTTGATGCCCAGGTCCTTACAGGCGCAAATGATCCGGAGGGCGATTTCGCCGCGGTTGGCGATCAGAATCTTTTGGAACATGGGTACAGCTATGCGGGACGCACCGCAAACATCGCTTCACCGTATTCGACCGGGTGGCCGTTCTCCACCAGCTTGGCGACGATGGTGCCGGCGTATTCGGACTCAATTTCGTTCATCAGCTTCATCGATTCGATGATGCACAGCACTTTGCCCACGGAGACCGAATCACCCACTTTGACAAAAGGGGCCGAGGTGGGTGAAGAGGCTTCGTAGAAAGTGCCGACAATGGGGGACTTGATCAGCACCACATTGGGGTCACTCAGCGGGTCCGATGAGGCTGGCGGGGCGGAGATCGCTCCCACTGTGGCGGCTGGAGCCGGGGCGACGGCGGCAGGAACCGGGAAATAGTCATTGGAGCCGGCCAGTTTGACGCGGATGCGGTTTTCGCCGCGTTGTACTTCCAACTCCGCCACGCCGGTTTCCTGGGCCAGGGCGATCAGCTGTTTAATTTCTTCGTTCGTCATTTCAGATGGACATCAATTCTTTGGGTGTTGGCGTCAGTACTTCGGGCCCCGTGGCGGTGACCAGCACGGTATCTTCAATCCGGACTCCGCCGACGCCTTCGCGGTAAACACCCGGTTCAATCGTGATCACCATGCCCGCTTCCAACTTGCGCTTCTCACTCTTGCCGAGGCGCGGGCCCTCGTGAATTTCTAAACCTAGCCCATGGCCGGTGGAGTGCACAAACTCCTTGTCCAGGCCATGCTCCTTCAAAACATCACGGGCCGCCCGGTCAATCTGACCGGCGCTCACTCCCGGCTTGATCCGGGCAATGGCCGCCAGTTGAGCCTCCAGTACCGCCGCATACATCTTTTTCAGCGTCCCCGAAACCCGGCCGACCGCCAGCGTGCGCGTCATGTCGGACGCATATCCGTCCACCATCGCGCCCATGTCTACTAATAATAACTGATTGGGCTGAATCGGTTTAGCCACCGGGTGCGCGTGGGGCAGGGCGGTTCGGGCCCCGCTGGCGACGATGGTGTCGAACGCCGGGCCGTCAGCACCCAATCGGCGCATCTGGTAATCGATTTCCGCTGCCAGTGCCGCCTCGGTCATGGCCGGGTTGAAGCGCTGGAGCGCGCGCAAGTAGGCCTGAGAATTGAGGTTCACCGAGTGGCGGATCTTGCCGATCTCGGCCGGGGTCTTCACCATCCGGCGCGTCTCGATCACGTCTTCCAGTGGGACCAGTTCGGCCTTTTTGTCGAGCGCTGCCGTCAACGCCGCATGTGCGGCAAAGCTGAGCCGGTTCTTTTCGAACCCCACCTTGCGCAGCCTCCGGCGGGTAATCAGTTTGGCCGCCGCCAGCGGCAAGCCGCCGCGCTTGATCACCTCCACCGGGCCTGAAAACTCCGCCAAGGCCTGGATGGTGTAGCGCGGATCGGTGAACAGTGTCATCCGCCCGCCCTCCATCAGCACCAGTCCGTTGGAGCCGGTGAAGCCGGTGAGATAACGGACGTTGGACGGTTCCGCCGTCAGAAATGCTTCGACGCCGAGAGCGGCGAGGTCCAGACTGGCTGGGTCAAAACTCATTGGCTGACCGTCAGGACCAGCTTGCCCGCGGTCTTGCGGCCTTCCAGGTCCAGGTGCGCCTGCGCGGCGTCGGCCAACGGGTAGCTGCGGTCCAGGGCAAACGCAAGCTTGCCCGCCGCGCGCCACTCGAAGATCTCCTTGGCGCGCCATTCCAATTCCTCGCGCGTAGCGACGTAGTGGCCCAGGCTGGGGCGGGACAAGAATAGTGAGCCCTTCTGGTTCAGCACCTGGATATCAAACGGCGGCACGGGGCCGGAGGATTGGCCGAACAGCACCATCATGCCGCGCGGACGAAGTGAACTCAGGCTTCCTTCGAACGTGGTGGCTCCGACGCCGTCGTAGACCACATCGACGCCGCGTCCATT
>JBIKMK010000281.1:0-5732 GCA_044359315.1 Bryobacteraceae bacterium
CGTAGTGGCGCCGGTAGCCTCGGGCACGGTGCATGCCGCCGCGCCCCATACGAAGGTTTGGCTGGTGGAAACGCGGGGGACGCTGGAAAGCTGGTCCAACGGCTTGCAAGTGGATACGTCGCTGACGGTTTCGAACAAGAAGCGGAAGGCGGCACCAACGGGGATTGTGTTCCACACCACCGAAAGCCAGATGGATACGTTTGAGCCAGAAAAGGCGCAGCGGCTGAAGATTCTGGCGCGGGGATTGTTGAACTACGTGCGCGAAGAGAAGGGTTATCACTATGTGATCGACCGCTTTGGCCGGGCCTTCCGGATCGTGGCGGAAGACGACGTCGCTTACCACGCCGGAAATTCGGTGTGGGGTGATGAGAAGCACACCTGGACCGGGCTGAACGACGATTTTTTGGCGGTGTCGCTGGAATCAGCCACCCGGACTGGGGATGAGAATCCGGAGATCACTCCGGCGCAGAAGCTGGCGCTGCGGCTGATGGTGGAGATGCTCCGCTACCGGTTTGGCATCGCGGCCCGCAACTGTGTGACACACGCGCAAGTGTCGGTGAATCCGTCCAACTTCCGGGTTGGGTGGCACACCGACTGGGCGGGAAACTTCCCGTTCGAAGAGATTGGGTTGCCGGATAACTACCAGCTGCCGCTGGCCGCCGTGGAACGCTACGGCTTCGGCTATGACCCTGCATTTTTTGCCGCGACCGGAGCCCGCATGTGGCGGGGCGTCGTGGCGGCAGAAGACCGGTTGCGAGCGGAAGCCTCGCGCCGGCAGATCTCTGTAGCCCAGCTGAGAGCTGAGCTGCGGAAACTTTACTACCAACATACGCGGGCACAGGATGTACCCGCGCCGAACCAAATTGAGAACGCTCACAAGGAGACTCACTAGATGAACAACGCACTCGGACTCGACGTCGGCACCAGCCGGCTGGTTTTGGCCGCCAAGGATGGCGACGCTTTTACTTACTCCCGGCAACTGAATGCCTTTGTCACCATCCCGTACGCGAAGATGACAGAGCGCGCCCTGCGCAATGAGGGCGTCCCG
Organism: Bryobacteraceae bacterium; assembly: GCA_044359315.1. Lineage (GTDB taxonomy): Bacteria > Acidobacteriota > Terriglobia > Bryobacterales > Bryobacteraceae > JAPKYZ01. The sequence goes on from JBIKMK010000281.1 coordinate 1,049, forward strand.
TATTCGCTGGACAACGGCCAGATCCTGGTCCACGGCAACGAGGCGGCCCGTTTCGCCGACCTGTTGCAAATGGAGACCCGCCGTCCGATGGACCGTGGCGTGCTCAACCCGTCCGAACCCGAAAGCGGCGCCCGCCTGAAGGAAATGCTGAAGAGCCTGCTCGCCGGCCGCACTCCCGGTCAGCGCATCTTCTTCACCGTCCCGGCCGCCCCGCTGGGCGAAGACCAGGGCGTCACCTACCATGCCGCCACCACCGGCCAGTTGCTGGAAGAACTGGGCTTCCGCGCCACGCCGATCAATGAAGGCCTGGCCGTGGTCTACGGCGAGATGGAGAACACCAACTACTCCGGCATCGGCGTCTCGTTGGGCGGCGGCTTGGTGAACGTGTGCCTGGCCTACTTGTCCATGCCCGTGTTCAGCTTCTCCACCGCCAAGGCCGGCGACTACATCGATTCCAGCACCGCTGCCGTCACCGGCGATCTCGCCACGCGCGTCCGCCTGGCCAAGGAAGAAGATTTTCACTTGAGCGGTGTCTATTCGAACAAGTTGCACCAAGTGCTGGCCGTCTACTACGACGACGTCATCAAGACGCTGGTCAACGGCCTGCGTGAAGCGTTCACCAATACCCGCAACCTGCCCAAGCTCAGCCGCCCGATCCCGCTGGTGCTCTCCGGTGGCACAGCGATGCCCCGCGGCTTCCGCGACCGGTTCGAGAAGGCGCTGATGGAAGTGGAATTCCCGGTCCGCCTGTCCGAGATCCGGATGGCCGCCGCCCCGCTCACCACCACTGCCAAGGGCGCCCTGATCGCCGCCATGGCCGACATGGAAGACGCCCAGACCTCAGCCGCCCGCGCGTAGGGGTTGGGGGGTGCCGCGGCCTGCCCCGGGACTTCGGCACCCCTGTTCGATCTATTCTCCAATGGTCCCGACTGCCGAGGTGGAGTGCCCCGCCTCGGGCGGTTCGGTATGCAGTACGGCCCCGGCACCCGTTCGGGCTAGGCAACGACATCGCGACTGATCACTACCTTTCGTTGATAGATTGTTTCTTGAACGGGGCTCTCTCACCGTGTGTGCATCACATCGCTGCCCATTGCTGGCCGTGGGTGGTCACTCCTCGGTTGCATCCTCCTCCTCGCTGATCATCCACCGGACCTCCATTCGCGCCATGTGCGAATACCCACAGATACTCATTCCCCTGGGTGCAGTGGCCTTGCGAAAGACTCCCTAGGCGCTTGGTAGGCCAATGGCGCCAAGTACGCGCGCCGGTGCGGCGAAGACCTTGACCTCGGCGGACTGGAGGGGGAGCGGCCCTGCGTCAAGCTCGGCGCGTTGCGAAAAGCCTGTTTGCTGAGCTTGGCCCGCAAGAGCGCTCAGGGCGCGACGGCGGCCAACTGACTGGCGTGCATTCTTTGGTGCTTTGCCGGCAGCATCGGTGTTTTGCGCTGGTGGACGCTGGAATGCCTGCGTATCTGCGCCAAAGCCCGCTCTACCGTTCGTCGCCAAATACTTTGCACCAGCCGCTGCCCGGTTACAAGATGGCCAAGGGGAGATTCAAGACGCGCGATGCACATGGCAATCTTCAGGTGACCTTCAGGCGGCATGCTGAGACGGGGCGGCTGGCAGCCGATATCGACATCGACGAAGCATCCGGGATTGAGCGTGAGTTTGAAGTGGTTCGCAACGCGGTTTGGCGGGCGGACGAATCCGTTTCTGGTTCGGGAGTTTCTGTTGGCGGCGGACCGGTTGGAGCATACCCTGGACCCCGGGTAGCGCTTATCTTCTGACGACACGAGGAGAGTTTAGCGGGAGGTGAAACGAAAATGGAACTTGCCGCACTAGATGAGTGGAGGAAGTATGAATCACAAGACAAGAACGATAGTCGCCGTATTGGTATGGCAGGCCTTCGGAGTGCAGGGCGCATCTGCCGAGACGGATAGAAAGATAGTGAGTGCGTTGGTCTGCCAGCCGGCTGACCCTACTGACCGCGAGAACCTTCAGTACTCCGCGCGCGGCGTTGTGAACATCGGAAAGAAGGATATTGAGCTGAATTGCCCGATCATACGCGACAGCACGGCGAGCGCTCTGGACATTGTCGAAGTTTTTTACCAGCGGAGCTTAAGCAAGCCGAATCGGCCGGACTGGAAATTCCTCAGCCCGTTTGAGGGAAAACTGATTAGTTGCGCCGCCCTGGGTGATAAGCCCAACTCGTGTGACGAGGTAACGCGGTCCTCGTCAAAAAACAGTGTCCAATTCGTAGCTAAAGTGGAGTTCGACCCGATTGAGTTACCGCATGGCAATACTCAATACTACGTATACAAAACACAACTGCCGCCCACTACGGTACTGAGGGCCATCATCTACACCGAGAAAGTAAAGTAGAGGCGTCACCGTATGAAAGCGGACCTAGGCGCGTTGCTGGTCAAGCCCCCCAGAGCAAGAGCCACCGATGCTGAAGTCGATCGTAAAGGCGAAGGCCAACCAAGCGAGCGGCGAGTCTGATGGAGCAAACGGGCACACGGCGTCGCCAATCAGATCGTGCGGAAGCAGCCGGGCCAGCGGACTGACGCCGAAGGCGTGGAAGAGCCCGAGACTCCTCTGGCGCAGATCGGTATACCGGTCTTTGGAGGGCTCAACTACGCCATCCGGAAGTCCCTACGCAACAAAAGAGCCGCCCCAGCGATGGAGCGGCTCTTGTTGTTTGGCGCGAATGCTTACTTTTCCGCCTTCGCCGTACCCAGGTAGAGCGAATTAAACAGCAGCTTAAACGTCCCATGCGGCTGCGCCCGGAAAGTGATCTCACTGCCCATCAGCAGCAACTTCCCTTCACCCACCGGTGCTTCCGCAATGGCCACGCCGCCTTCCAGATACTGCTGGCCCCACGCCCAGCCGCTGCGCAGCGGTTTGGGTGACGAGAACCAGGCCACGGGCTTGAGACCCTTGGCCGCCGCATCCGGGCCCAGCTTAAACACCGGCGAGTTGTCGAAGAACACGTCGGCCTTGCTCTCCATGCCGTATGCCGCCGGATGCGTCGGGTCCACTGAAACCTGCAGCACACTGCCCGGGATGTAGTACTTGTCCCGCGGCAGCGCCCGCTCCCTCCCATCACGCGACATCTCGGTGAGCGCGCTCTTGATCGGCAGCCCCAAGTGGTTTGCCAGCTGGGTGCTGGTGCCCACGGTGATCACCGTTCCACCTGATTCCATAAACTTCTTCAGCTGCGGAATGGTCTTCTCTTCGGTGACGTTGCCCATCCACGGTTGGAACTCGGCCGGCACGCGGTCCCGCCGGGCTTCCTGTTGCGCGAAGCCGCGCGTCGTTTCCGGCCCCATCGACTTGGGCCGCGGAATGGCACCCGTCACGAACACGATGACGTCGTACTTCGCCCGCAGATCGCCCGCGTCCAGCTTCTCGGGGTAGACCACTTCAAAGGGGAACTCGAACTGCTCAAACAGGAAGCGTGTCCAGCCCGAAGGCATGGAGCCGCCAAAGCGATCCCACAGCGCAATCCGCGTCGGGGCCAGCTTCATCGATTCGCCAGCCGGCTTGGCGGCCACTGCCTTGGCGCTAAAACCAAACTCCGCGGCCGCTTTCTCGACAATCGCCTTGGCCGAAGCGCCCGTGGTGTAGATGGTGCCTGGGCCCATGTAGGGTTCGCCGGACACGCCGTTCTTCAGCCAATAGACCTCCGCGCCCGCCTTCAGCAGCCGGTTGGTCAGCGTGAAGCTGTCGTTCACCATGTGGCTGATCAGATAGCCGCCACCGTTGCCGAACACCTTGCCCGAAGGCGGCTTGATCAGCTCGCCAAACGGCAGCTTCTCAAACGGGCCCGAGAAATCGTCCAGCACGCGGTCAAACTTCACCGCCATTTGGAACGCCAGCGTCCAGCCCGTCGAATCATACGGAGCCACCGGCGGACCGCCTTCGTACTGGAAGTCGTTGGGGTGATCCTGCGGTTCAAACAGGTCGATGATGTGCGGGCGGAAGGCCTGGTTGGCCTTGACCACATAGGAGCCCGCCGGGTAGTTCTTGCCGTTCACCGTGAACGCGGCCGAGGCCTTGTGGATGGTGATGCCCGTCTTGACGAGGGTGTTCAAGAACTTCACCGCCGTCGGAAAGTCCGGCTGATCGGCTGGAATGATGAACCCGCGCGGGTCCCGCAGTTCCAGCTTCTTCATGCCTTCAAAAAACTTCACGGGCGCGGTGGCCGCGAAGTACTCCGGCAGACGGTCCGGGTTGCCACCCACATTGCCGCCACCCCGTTCCTTGGCGATGGCGGCCTTCACCGCGTCGATGCGGCTGGGCAGCATAGTCCAGGTATCCTTGCTGCCGCGCTCAATCGAGTTGCGGCCCATGCGCCAGATGTTCATCAGCACCGTCTCGCGGTAGCGCGACGCGTAGTCCAGCACGGCGCGGTTGGCCGTGATCGAATAGTCGATCGACTCACGGTAATGCCACTTCCGCGGCCCGACCGGGAACGGCTGGTCGCCGGAGGGCAGCAGCCGCCCCGGCACGAAGGGGATCTCCATGGGCGTCGGGCTGCCGATGATCTCGGTCAACAAGCCGATCATGTTGTGGAAGTAGGTGGTGGTGCGCAGCCCGCCGTTGTACCAGGTGGAATAGCTCGCTCCACGGCGCATGGTGGAGCCGGGCTTGCCTTCTTCGATAAACCGCGAATGCATCGCCG
>JBIKMK010000282.1:0-5715 GCA_044359315.1 Bryobacteraceae bacterium
TCTGTTTTTTTCGTGTTCGGGCGTGATCCGAGTTCTCGACCTGGAAAAGCAGAACGGCCTGGACGTCCACCATGGGGCATCCAGGCCGTTGAGGCTCGAACGATTTAGGCCGTCAGGGCGATTCGCCCGACTTTATTGCGCCTGCGGAGGCTGCGGCGGAGCACCCGCCGGGCCGGCATTCGGAGCGCCACCGGCCGGAGGCACGGGCTTCACCTTCGGCGCGTTCTGCACCATCACCTTCACCGGGCTGATGATCAGGTGCGCGTTGCGGCCTTCCAGTTTCGGCTGGCCTTCGATGGTGCCATGCTCTTTCAGATCATCTGAAAAGCGCAGCAGCAACTTCTTGCCCAGATCGACGTGCGCGATTTCGCGGCCACGGAACTGCACCACGGCTTTGACGCGGTTGCCTTCCTTCAGGAAGCGGATGGCGTGGTTCTTCTTGAAGTCGTAGTCGTGGTCATCGGTGTTGGGACGAAACTTCAGTTCCTTCACCTGGATGACGTGCTGCTTCTTCTTGGCTTCGTTCTGCTTCTTCTTGTTCTCGTACTGCCACTGGCCGTAGTCCATGGCCTTGGCCACGGGCGGCTCCGCCGTCGGCGAGACGCAGATCAGATCCAGGCCAAGTTCCTGGGCTTTGCGGATGGCTTCATGCGTCGGCATGACGGCCACACTGCCATCGGGGAACACGGCGCGCACCTCACGCGCACGGATCGCTTCATTGACATTTTCACGAATTCGGGGACGAGGCCCGCGGGGAGGATAGTTCCGGGGTGGAAACATGCGCTAGGATTGACCGATCGCGCTCGAAATACGGATCATTGCCCGATACTATCAGATTTTTGTCTACATTTGAACCCACCCATTGGGCGTGGCTGCCACCAGCCAGAAATTCGGGTTCGGCGCTGTTACACTCAGGAGTGGTTATGGCCATCAGTAAAGAACTTCTCGACCTGCTTGTCTGCCCCCAGTGCCATCAGCCGCTGGAACTGCTGGCGGAATCGCGCGGCTTGAAGTGTCAGGCCTGCAAACGCGTCTACCCCATCCAAGACGACATCCCGGTGATGTTGATTGACAAAGCCACTATCGAAGAATAGGGCGGACCTTCGGGTCCTCCTCATCCGGTTGCGGAGCTTGGGCGATTGCGTGCTCACCACGCCCGCCATCCAACTGTTGCAGGCGCATCAGCCAGGCATCGTCTTGGGCGTTGTTGTGGAACCTGCGTTTCGGGCCGTCTATGAGGGCATGCCCGGAGTGGAGATTGTGGACGACGTCCGCCGCTTCCGCCCGGATTTGACGATCAACCTCCATGGCGGCACCCGCAGTGCGTTGATGACGCTAAAGTCCGGCGCCCGGTGGCGAGCCGGCTTCGCGCACTATTCCCTGCGCTGGATCTACAACCTCCGCATCCCCCGGGCCCAGGAGATTCTGGGCGTGGACCGCGTGGTTCATACCGCCGAGCATGTGGCCTCGGCGATGTTCTGGTTGGGCGTTCCAGCAACAGACATTCCCCGCGCCAAACTCTTCAGTGACCCGCCGGTGGCCAGCCGTCCCTATGCCGTGATTCATCCTTTTGCCTCCGCCATGGAAAAGCAGTGGCCCGCCGAACGCTTTGCGGAACTGGCCGCCACGCTGGAACTTGAGCCCGTGTTTATCGGCACCGCAGCGGATGACTTCGCGCCCTTCAAGCAGTACCGCTGCGTTACCGGGTCGCTTAACGAGACCAAACGGCTGCTGGCTGGAGCGTCACTATTCATCGGCAACGATTCCGGCCCCGCGCACATGGCGGCGGCCTTCGGATTGCCAGTCCTGGTGCTGTTCGGACCCTCCAATGAAGTGGTCTGGGCACCCTGGCGCACCGAGTCGCGGGTGCTGAAAAGCAGCGATCTGACGGCTATCCCGGTCACCGCGGTTCGTGAAGCGGTGGCCGATCTGCGGAGCACGGCCGTTCGTCAGGCGGGGCGTGCATGAGGCGGCTGCTCGCTTATGTGAAGCCGTATTGGGCGGCTCTGGCGGGGTCCGTGGTGCTGATGGCCCTGGTGGGCGCGGCACAGGCGGCCCTGGCCTTGCTGATCCGGCCGATCTTTGACCGGGTGTTGAACCCGTCCACCGCCGATGACACCGTACCGCTGCTGACGTTCCCCGCCATCGGCCTGCGCCTGGATTTGAATCATCTCTTCCCGGCCGGTATGCACGATGTCTGGACCATGGTGGCCGCCGGCATTACCACCGTCTACCTGATCAAGGGCGTCTGCGACTACTGTGGAAACTACCTGATCAACTACGTCGGCCTGGGTGCCGTCATGGACCTGCGGCAACGGGTGTTTACCCACGTGCTAAAGCAGGATTCGCAGTTCTTTGAACTGAACTCCACCGCCCGGCTGATGTCGTCCATCATGAACGACATCGAGAAGATCCAGGTAGCGTCCTCCCACATGCTGGCTGACTGGCTGCGGCAGAGCTTTTCCGCCATCGGTCTGTTGACCGTTCTGCTCCAACATGACTGGAAGCTGGCCTTTGTCTCGTTGACCGTGCTGCCGTTCGTGCTGGTGCCCACCGCCCGCATCGGCAAGCGGCTACGCCGCACGACACGCCGCGCCCAGGATGACGCGGCCGAAGTGAATGAGGTGCTGCAGGAAGCCCTGGCCGGGCATCCGGTGGTGAAGGCCTTCAATGCTGAGCAGCATGAGGCGATTCGTTTTGAAGCGGCCACGCGCCGGCTGCGCATCTCGAACTTGCGCTACGTGGCCCAACAGGCGCTGGCTTCGCCGTTGATCGAGTTCTTCGGCGCCCTCACCATCATCGGCCTGCTCACCTATGCCCGCACGCAGATCAAGACCGGCGCCATGACCGCGGGCGAGTTCACCAGCTTTGTGATCGCGCTGCTGATGCTCTATGAGCCGGTGAAGCGGCTCACCGGCATCCACAACATCTTCCAGCAAGCTGCGGGTGCTTCACAGAAGGTGTTTGAGTATCTCGATACCAAGCACGAGATCTGCGATAGCCCGCAGGCGCGGCCCTTAACGGCGTTCTGCCAAAGTATCCACTTCCGCGACGTGCGCTTCCGCTACCCGACCGCTGACAGCGACACCCTGCGCGGCATCAACCTGGAAGTGAAGCATGGTGAAGTGGTGGCGCTGGTAGGCCCCTCCGGCGGCGGCAAAACGACGACGGCCAACATGGTGCCCCGCTTCCGCGAGATCTCCGGCGGCGAGTTGACGATTGACGGCCGCGACATCCGCGACTATACGCTTGATTCATTGCGCGGCCAGATCGGCATTGTGGCGCAGGAGACGTTCCTGTTTAACGACACGGTGGCCAACAACATCCGCTATGGACGGCTGACCGCTACCGACGAGGAAGTCCGCGAGGCCGCGCGCAATGCTCTGGCCGCCGAGTTTATTGAGCAGCTTCCGGAAGGCTATGAGACCGTGATCGGCGAACGCGGCACCAAGCTCTCCGGCGGCCAACGCCAGCGGTTGGCGATTGCCCGGGCGCTGCTGCGCAACGCTCCGATTCTGATCCTGGACGAAGCAACCTCTCACCTCGATACCGAATCCGAGATGCTGGTGCAGCGGGCGCTCTCGAACCTGATCGAAGGCCGCACCGTGATCGTGATCGCGCATCGCCTGTCCACCATCCGCCGGGCCGACAAGATCGTCGTGATCGACAAAGGACTGGTCAGCGAAGTGGGCACGCACGAAGAGCTGGTCTCCGGCGGCGGCATCTACCAGCGGTTGCACGAAATGCAGTATTTGGAGGCAGACGTATCATGACTCGTTCGATGACCGGCTATGCCCGGCTCAAGCGGCCCACCGCATTGGGCGACGTGACATTTTCGCTAAAGAGCGTCAACCACCGCACGCTCGACCTGCACATCGGCCTGCCCAACGTATTGGAGCCTTATGAAGCCGCTCTCCGGGCGGTGCTGAAGAAGCGGCTTCACCGCGGCCACGTCGAACTGCGCGCCTCGGTTGAACGCCCACGCACGGCAGCGGCGGCGGCCGTCAATCGAGAACTGCTGGACACCTATATCGCCTCCTACCGGACCCTGGCTGCTGAGTATCAACTCTCCGGCGAGCCCGATCTGAACGCCGCGCTGCGCTTACCGGGAATTCTGGCCGATTCCAGCGGCGCCATCGGTGAGCCGGATGCCTCCACGGAAGCCCAACTGGTGGACGCGCTCCACGCCGCCATCGACCTGTTTGACCAGTTCCGGCAGCGGGAAGGCGCGGAACTGGCCGCCGATATGCAGTCACGCCAAGCGGCCATTGCCCGCCTGGTGGATGAAATTGAGCCGCACCGGGAAGCGATCGTCGCCGCGCTGCGAGTCCGCGTCAACCAGAAGCTGGCCGACTTGGAGTTGAAGCTGGACCCGGCGCGGCTGGCGCAGGAAGCGGCACTGCTCGCGGACCGTTCCGACATTGCCGAAGAGCTGGCCCGGCTGCGCATCCACACCACGGAACTGAAAAAGCTGCTCGAAGCGGGCGGCGAAATGGGCAAGAAGCTGGATTTTCTCTTGCAGGAGCTCAACCGTGAAGCCAATACGACGCTGGCCAAATCCGCCAACGCCGGAGAAGCCGGCATGGCCCTGACGCATCTGGGGCTGGCGCTGAAAGCCGAGATCGAGAAGATCCGGGAACAGTCGCTGAATGTCGAGTAGCGGGAGCTATCGGATGGCCGGACTTAAATTTAACCATCTTGTGGTCGATGACTCTGGAATAATACTCTTACCTACCCGATGACCAATGTCTTCATCGTCTCGGCGCCGTCGGGCTCCGGCAAATCCACTTTGGTGAACCGCCTGCTCGCGGAAGATCCCCGGCTTGATTTCTCGATCTCCTACACCACGCGGGCCCCGCGCGGCAATGAAAAGGATGGCGAAAGCTATCACTACATTGGCCGGGAGGATTTCCAGGCCCGTAACGCCAAGAATGAGTTTTTGGAATGGGCCGAAGTTTTCGGCAACTACTACGGCACCCACATCTCCAGCCTCGAACAGGCCCAAGCCCAACGGCACGATCTGGTTCTCGACATTGATGTGCAGGGTGCGCGACAATTAAAGCAGCGGATACCGTACGCGGTTTCGATTTTCATCCTGGCACCTTCCCGGGAGATCCTGGAAAAGCGGTTACGGGCCCGTTCGGAAGATTCCGAAGCGGTGATCGAACGGCGGTTGCGGGAAGCGGCCAATGAGATCCGCAATTACGCCGACTACGATTACGTGTTGGTGAATGATCAGGTAGAGGATTCGGTGCGCAACCTGCAGGCGATCGTCGCCGCGGAACGCGTCCGCCGGATTCGGATGGAAGAACGGATTGGTCCGATTCTGGCCACGTTCGACCGGTAGTGTTTTGGTTGACCGCGGTATTGGTTTGAGGAGTTTGAAGAAATGTCTGACTTGCGCCCTAATGCGTTGAACACGATTCCGGATGACCCGGAATCCAGCACCTATCGCTTCATCATCGTCGCCGCCAAGCGCGCGCGCCAGTTGCAAGCGGGCGCCCGCAGCTTCCTGCCGACCACGCTGAAGAAGCCCACCATCGCCTCGATGGAAGAAGTCCGCCGCGGCCTGGTGAAGTACGAAGATTCCAACCGCGACCGTCCCGCCGAAGTCGTCTAGACGCTGGCCCGTCCGGGTTGAGTAAGCTCGATTCATGAAGATCGCTCTCGGTGTTGGCGGAGGCATTGCCGCCTACAAGGCGGCGGAAGTGGCCC
>JBIKMK010000283.1:0-5712 GCA_044359315.1 Bryobacteraceae bacterium
TGCGTTGTTCTTCCACAACTACTCCACGTTCCTGGCGCGTCCGGGGATCTACCTGGAAGATCTTTTTGTCGACCCGGCCCACCGCGGCCGCGGGATCGGCAAAGCACTGCTGGTCCGGCTGGCGCAACTGGCGGTGGAGCGCAATTGTGGCCGTCTGGAATGGTCCGTGCTCGATTGGAATGAGCCCGCCATCGGCTTCTACCGGAGCCTGGGCGCCATCGCCATGGATGAATGGACCACCAACCGCGTGACGGGTGAAGCGCTGGAAAAGTTGGCGGCCAGCGAATAGCGCGGGCGCTCTACATCCCCAGCGTGCGGGCGCCCAGGTGGATCTGGCCGCCGTCGCAGACCATCACCGCGCCGTTGATGTAAGAGGCGGCGTCGGAAGAGAGGAACAGGGCGAGGTCGGCGATGTCGTCCTTGGTGCCCATGCGGCGCAGGGGGACAGTCTTCAAGACCGCTTCCCGAGCCTCGGGCGTGGGAGCCAGGCGGGCCATGCCTTCGGTGCCGTCGATAGGGCCGGGGTTGATGGTGTTGGCGCGGATGCCTTCAGGACCCCATTCGAGGGCCATCACTTGCGTAAGGCGCTCGACACCGGCCTTGGCGGCGCAGACGTGGGCTTGCATGGGATAGGGGATGCTGGCGTGGTTGGCGGAGATCGAAATGATCGACGCGCCGGGCTTGCGCAGATGCTCATAGGCGGCACGGGCGGTGTTGTAGGTACCCAGCAGATCGATGTCGACGACGGCCTTAAAGCCATTGGCCGACATGCCCATGATGGGCGCCGGGAAGTTGCCGGCGGCGCCGCACACCAGGATGTCGATGGGGCCAAAAAGATCCCGCGTCTTCTGCATGGCGGCGGCCATGGCGGCGTAGTCCCGCACATCGGCGGCCACATTGGAGGCCGTGCGGCCGGTGGAGAGGATGCCGGCGCAGGCGGCGTCGAGCTTGTCTTGATTGCGGCCATGCAGCATGACAGCAGCGCCGGCTTCGGCGAAACGCTCAGCAATGCGGAGGCAGATGCCGCTGGAACTGCCGGTGAGGAACGCTACCTTACCTTGGAGGAGGCTGGCGCGAAACGTGGAGGACATGCTGCGATGCTAGCACCTGCGGCCTCCCGGTAACAGTCCCAGACACCTTCAAACACCGCGTCCCAGGTGCGGCCTTCGGCCCAGGCGCGGGCGGCGGCCCGCATCGGCGGCAAGGGATGTTGCCCGGCCACGATCTCCACGGCGCGCTGGGCGAACTGGGCGTCGGTGGAAGCGACAAAGCCGGTCTCGCCGTCGCGCACCAGAAACTTGGGTCCGCCGCTGGAGGTGACGATGGCGGGGACACCGGAGGCCAGGGCTTCCGCGATCACATTGCCATAGGTGTCAGTGGTAGACGGGAACAGGAATACGTCCATGGAGGCGTAGGCGTCCGCCAAAGGGCCGCCCTTCAGCACTCCGGGAAGGTCCGCTTGGCGCAGATTGTTCCGCAGCCAGTCCCGCTGGCTGCCGTCGCCCACAATCAGAAAGCGATAGTTGGTCAGCCCGGCGGCGCGGAGAGCGTCCTCCACTTGCGCCAACAGCTGGACATTTTTCTCCGGGCGGAGGCGGCCCACATAGCCCAGCACGACGGTGTCATCGGTGCGCCGGCGGCGGGTGGGCGTGAAGAGTTCAGTATCGATGCCCCGCTCCATCAGCGCGGTGGGCGTTTTGGCCTGCACTTCAATCAACGAGCGGAGCTCTTCATTGGGGGCCAAGCACCGTTCGGCGATCCGATAGAACAGCATCAGGCTTTGCCAGCAGAGGTCCTGGACCGGCCGGGCAATGGCGGGCAAGGGGAAGCGGCGGGCGGCGTACTCGTGCAGGTTGGTGTGCCAGGAGGCGACGACCGGAATGCCCAGACGCCAGTGCGCGATCAGGCCCAGCCAGCCCAGATCTCCCGGCCCGGTGATATGGATCACGTCGGGCTGAAACTCCCGCACGGCGCGTTCCACCAGTGGCATGTGGCGGAGCAAGAGCGGATCAAAGGCCAGCCCATCGTCCAGCAGAATCCGGGCATCGCTGCGTTGCAGTTCCACGGTGTCGTGGGCCCAATAGGTTTGCGGGCCAGCATGAACACTCAGCAGCGGGCGGCCGGTGCGGCGGGCAAAGCCGTCTAGCTGGCGGCTCGTGTGCGCAACTCCGTTAACGTCGTGAAAGGAGTCTGTAAAGAACGCGACACGAGGGTAGTTACTCACAGGACTGCTTCGCTCCTATCCGCCAACGCCCACCGAAGTGTGAATTGCACGTTACGGCAATCTGCAAATCGGATTAACTTAATGAACTGCCCGATGACACCGGGGGCCGGTTCATCCATTACATCAGAGAGACGGTGGATCACTCCATCGGGGTTTCGCCAAAAGATTCGATCCGCCCAGCGGCTGCCCGGCTGGTCGCGCAGAACGTCGCACATCACGCCGATGAAGCGCAGTTTGATGGGCTCCCGGTACTGCGGCATCAGCAGCACCTCGCTGTAGCCACCGCGCACTTCGGCCGCAAACTCACTAAAGCTGGTGGCGCGAGTCAGGTTGAGGTTGGCGTTGGGTTCTCCGCCGTGGCGATCACCACCGGAGATGGTGGGCATACCCAGCCGTTCGGCCAGCTCGATGACGCGGCGGTTCTCGCTCCAGGGGCGGAGGCCGTTCAGCTCCAGCGCATGGACCCACGGCCGGACCAGCGAGAGCAGATAGTCCAGACGCTCTTCGTGGACCGCCTTGCCGGCCCGGATCTCGTCCCACAGGGGATGGTTGAGGATGATGAGCGTGGCGGGGTTGGCGGCCACTTGGGCAAATGCTTCGCGGATGCGTTCCGGCTGGGGGTTGGCGGTCACCGCGGCCAGCATGGGCATCATCTGGGGGTCGATATTGTGGAGCCCGATATGAAAGAACACGGGGGCGACGGGGATGGTCCACTCCACGGAGACCGGAGAATCAATGCCCTGGGCTTGCAGTTGGACACCGGCTTCGGTGTCGTCATGGTCAGACAAGGAGACCATCGGCTTCAGGTTGAGCTGCGTCTCGATCTGGCGGCACTCCAGCTCAAAGCTGGCGCGCGGCGTCAGCGGCGGAGTCCACCAGACGTCGTTATAGTTGATGTCGTGACCATGGTGCTGGCGGAAGATACCCTCCAGGCGCCGGATGCCCTGCGAGAGCACGGGCACGTCACAGGTGTGACGGGGGATGAAAGTGAGGGTCTCACGCGACAGGCTGGTGTGGCTATGCAGACTGACGGCAGAGGTGAAATCTTGCGCGACGGCGGGGTCTGACCAGGAGAAGTGAACTTTCGTCACGACACCAAGATCGGCCTTTCACTTTACAGCCGCATGCGAGTAATGTGAAAGTTCAGATAAATCATTCAACGCGTAAAATGTTTTACGCGCCGTGGTCGTGGTGATGGTCCCGCATATGCTCTTCCATGAAGACGGGCTCCTTGCCTTCTGACCGGAGCCGTTCGTCCAGGGCCAGGCACAGCACTTCTTCATCCTCATGGCTGAGCCCGCCGGCTTCCTTTTCGACTTTCTTTTGCAGAGAGCGGAGGAAAGCGATGGAGGATTTGCCGGGCGCGGCCAGCGCATAGGCGAAGATCGCGTCTTCCCGGACGTCGTCGTCGTGGATGGCCTTGCGGATGCGGCCCAGTTCCGCCGCGACGCGCAGCGCGCCGACGCCACGCAGAGCGATGCGGCGGGTTTCGATGTGCGCGTCTTCCAGGTGCAGCCGGAAATAGTCCGTGAACTCCGTGTCGAGGCTGCGCCACATCGCTTCCAACGCCTTGACGCGGGTGGAGGGCTGTTCATAGAAGGCGATGATGGCATCGTGAACCGGCTCTTCATCACTCTTCGTGGCCAGGGCCACCAGAATGCCGGTCCGTTCTTCGTCAGGGCGGCGGGAGTCTGCCAGGCGTTCCATCATCTCGGCAATAATGTCGGCCCGTTCGGTACCTTCCAATGCCTCCCAGCAATGGGCCCGGACCGTGACCGAGACGTCCTGGCGGGCGGCGGCAAAGAGGCGGTCCTGCTGGCCTGCGCTCATCTCCTCGCGGTAGAGGCTGGCCGCGGCAAACACCCGGAGCCGCTCCTCCGGCGAATCGAGTAGCTCCAACCGCTCTTCCAGGTTCAGCGCTTCGGCCACGGGCAGGCCTTCGGGTTCGCTGTCGGCGAACACGTCAAACTCTTTAGGCGTGTGACCTTCCTGGTAGAGGCCCAGCGGGATGTCACCATCGGGAGCCGACTTCAAGAGCGCCTCAATCCGGTCATCCTTGGTGCCGAGCGCCGCCAGCGCGAACAGAATCTCATCCTTGATCTCGTCGTTGGCTTCCGGGTAGGCGGCCAGCAAGGGATCAATCGCGGCCGCACCCAACGCGGCGAAGGCTTCAAACAGGGACTCATCGGCGCTGTCATCCAGCACCTTCATCAGGAACGGCAGCACCTGGGCATCGCGCAGGTGGCGGCACAGGTCCAGCAACTCGTCGGTGATGTCGAAGATCCAGCCTTCGGGCGACACGGAGGCAATGGCCTGGGCAGTTTCCTGCGGGCGGCCGATCAGATCGCGGATCAGCACGTGGTCAAACGGCACGCGCCCGCGGGCCACTTCGGCCAGCAGTGTGGACACCGGCGTCGTCGGATATTCAGCGGGAGTCAGGATCAAGTGAGTGGTCCTCTTGGGGTGAACGGCCAGGTCAGATAGGGATGAGGGCGGTGGCCCCCGGAATCAGGGCAAATAAAGAGGGCGGTGAAGCTTAAGGCCCACCGCCCACTGATCGTTTCGATTGAGATGCGCCGGAGCGGGCTAGTAGGTAGCCCGACCGCCGGAGGCATCATAAGTCTGGCCTGTGACGAAGCTGCAATCGGGCGACGCCAGGAAATGGACAACCGCCGCAATCTCTTCGGTGGTGCCAGTGCGCCGCATCGGGATCTTGGCCGTCATGTACTCCACTTGCTGCGGAGTCAATTGATCCAGCATCTTCGTGCGAATCACGGCCGGTGAGACCGCATTGACGCAGATGCCCTCGGTAGCCACTTCCTTGGCCACCGACTTGGTGAAACCGATGACCGCGGCCTTGGTGGCCGAATACGCGGTCATGTTGGGGTTGCCTTCCTTGCCGGCGATGGAGGCGATGTTGACCACGCGGCCATACTGGCGCTCCCGCATACCGGGCAGAACGGCGCGCGTGGTAAACACGACGCCCAACAGATTGATATCGATCACCCGGCGCCATTCGGCATCGGTCTGTTGCCAGAGCGGTGCCGCCACGCCGGCGGTCCCAGCGTTGTTCACCAGGATGTCGATTTTGCCCACCGACTCAAACGCGGCATTGACCGCGGCCGAATCCGTGATGTCAACGGCCAGCGGGAATGCACCCGGAATCGTCTGCGCGGTGGCCGCTGCGGCATCCGCGTTGACGTCAGCGATATACACCTTCGCGCCGGCGTGGGCCAAGCGCTGGGAAATTGCTTCCCCAATGCCGGCGGCCCCGCCAGTAACGATGGCCACTTGTCCCGTCAGGTCAAAGTAAGCCATGGTGTTGACTACTCCTCTTCCCGGACGACGTGGACGGTGACGTGAGCCGTGACGTCCCGGTGCAGCTTGACAGCCACTTTGTGCTCGCCCAGATGGCGGATGGGCTCATCCAGCACCACCTTGCGGCGCTCAATCGTGTAGCCCAGAGCAGTGAGGCCGTTGACCACATC
>JBIKMK010000007.1:0-18716 GCA_044359315.1 Bryobacteraceae bacterium
ATGACGCCCGAGATGTTCGGCGAACTGATGGCCGTGGTCGGCATGGCCAATGAGACCAACAAGCTGGTGACGGGGTATCAGGTGGAGATTGACGAGCGGTTCAAGGGGTGACTGGCCATAATCCGCAGCGCTCTTGCGGATTATGGTGCATATTCGGCAATTTGCTTAGTACCATACGTACTATATCTATAGTTGCCTGCGCCCAATCCTATCTGCTGGGATCCGTCTAACGCGTTAGACAGTCCGCCCGATACGCTTGCCCGGACATTGGCCGTGGCCCCTGAGTTCTCGCTTGCACCCGCATAGGAGATGGGGTGTAGTTTCAAATGTGATAGCAAGTATTTTTGAATCATAGCAATAGGGCCAATCGTATTCTTGCAATGTGATAAGGAGCGTATTCTGCCAGGGGTGTCTAGCACTGCTAGACACCCTTGTGGGCTGGGCTTTGGCATCGAGCACCGTCGTTATCACATGAGAATCCTAACGAGCTGGACAAGTCTCATGGAATCAATTATTTTCTATCACATTTGAATCATCTGCCCCTTCGCCAAAGGGCCTAACGCATGCTCCGTGAGCCCCCTTGCCGCATGCCTGGGCCAGGCCGCCCTGTCCCCCGGTTCTTGTGCCGTAGAAGTGTCTAGAGGCTCTAGACGATTCTCCCTCTGAGACGATTTCCGCGCCCGCTGGCACGGGAGAACCAGTGCTTTGGACTGGCTTGCCCCTCGCTCTATCACATTTGAATATTGCGCGGACAAATAAGCCCAATGCAGTCAATAGTATGCAATCACATTTGAATCTTGCGCCCAGCTTGACAACGAAGCTCGCTCCGTGCTCTCATTTGGCGAGAGGCATTCCGGATAGCGGTCTGGATAGCCGCTGGATTTTTACAAGCCTTTTATTATCAATACTATGAATCCATCCGCCGCAAGCGAGCCGGGTTGGCTGAGCACAGCGAAAGAGAGACTCCGGACGGCATTGGGTTCGTCGCCAGCCAATGAAAGCCACGATCTTGAATGGAAGGAAAAGTACTCCAAGAAAGAAGAGCGTTGGGCTGACCATCTCTCCGCATTCGCCAATCTGGACGGCGGCGGCTGCATTGTTTTTGGAATCGAGGATTCGGGCGCAATCGTGGGGGTGCAGGCGGATCAGGCACGGCAGATTGAAGAGAACCTCAGAAAAACTGGCGACTTGAGTGTCGCGCCACCCGTCACGATTGAGGCGCAGGCCGTTCCCTGGGATGACGGTAAGGCGCTTCTTTTTGTTCATGTTCGCGAAGGAGTGACGCGTCCCGTTCGCACAAGGGAACGGAGTACGCTCACAGATGACAAGAAGGTCTGCGTGCGTAGAGGGGCTAGCACGGTGGAAGCCTCCGTCTCAGAGATCCGGCAGATGATGATGGCGAATCGCCCGCTGCAATGGGAACAACTGCGTGCAACAAAGCGGCTCTCACTGAGCGATGTTGAGCACCTCTTGGATTTCGAAACCCTTTGTGATCTCTTGCAAAAGCCCCGGCCATCCCGCGAAGCACTGCCGCAATGGTTGGCGAATGAAAGATTGATTGACCTGACTGATAATGGTGCGTTCATCACAAATTTCGGCGCGATCGCCGCAGCCCGAGACTTGACCGATTTTGATCCACTTGATCGCAAGGCTCTCCGGATCATCCACTATCAGGGACTGAATAAAGGTGATGATACGAAGGAAGAAATCATAATCCGCGAAGGCTATGCGATCAGTTTCGAGGACACGCTGCGGAAGCTCATGAAGATTCTGCAAACCAAGGAAGAAATCAGAGGCGGCATCCGGCGGGAAGTCCATGCCTTCCCCGAGCTTGCCGTACGGGAGCTCTTGGCCAACACTCTCATTCATCAGGATTTTCACCTTACTGGTACTGGGCCCCAGATCGAGATCTTCGATAACCGCGTTGAATTCTACAATCCGGGAGGACCTGTAAGTGGAGTCGCACCGGATCGCCTGATCGATACAGGCCCCCGTTCTCGCAATGAGGTCCTGGCCCGGAAGTTTCGCGAGTATCGTTTGTGCGAAGAGCGCGGAACCGGCTTTCAAAAGGTAATCAAGAGCTTGGAACCATCGGGGGCGCCGCCACTGCTCGGCGACTCATATCCCCCGGTCGCATTTAGAACACATCACGAAACCTTCCGTGTCATTCTTTACCGGGAGAAGCCTTTCTCCGAACTAACTCTCGACGAGAGGGTCGAGGCCTGCTTTCAGCACGCCGTCTTGAAACATGCATCCAGCGCCGTACTAACCAATACCACCCTTCGCGAACGTTTCAGGCTGAGTGCTCGGAAGGGCAATGACGTCACCAATACTATCGGTGAGGCAGTGAAGCGGGGCCGCATCAAGCGTGTCAATCCCGGCGAGGGACCCAAGTCCGCCAAATATGTTCCGTACTGGGCCTAAAGGTACGATCGGCTCAGCTAGGCAGGCTCTGCTCCCCCAGCGCTTGCCGGACCTTCCGCGCCGCCACCGCACCCAGCACCTTCACCAGAGCACTTTCTTCCGCCTGCCGCACGCGTTCTAGAGAGCCAAACTCGGTGAGCAATCTCTGGATGGTCTTCGGGCCCACGCCTGGGATCTCGGCTAGTTCGGAGGTCATGCGTGAGGTGTTGCGGCGGCTGCGGTGGAAGGTGACGGCGAAGCGGTGGGCTTCGTCGCGGACCATTTGCACCAGGTGCAGCACGGGCGAAAAACGGTCCAGCACGACGGGCTCGTCTTCCTGCCCCAGTACGTAGATGATCTCTTCGCGCTTGGCGATCGAGGCTAGCGGCTGGTTGATCACGCCGATGGCTTCCAGCGCATCGGCCGCGGCGTGCAGTTGGCCCAGGCCGCCGTCGATCAGCACCAAGCCGGGGAAGGGGAGGCCTTCTTCTTTCAGGCGTGAGTAGCGGCGCGTGACCACTTCGTGCATGGAGGCGAAGTCGTTGTTGCCTTCCACGGTCTTGATGATGAACTTGCGGTAGGCGGATTTGTTCATCTTGCCGTCTTCCCACACCACCATGCTGGCCACTTTGTCGGTGCCTTGGATATGCGAGATGTCGAAGCACTCGATACGCTTGGGCGGATCGGCCAGGTTCAACGCATCGGCCATCGCCTCCGAGATCTGCTTCGAGCTTGGTTTCAGCACCCGGAAGCGTTGCGCGAAGCTGTGCTGGGCGTTGGTTTCGGCCAGGGCCATCATCTGCTTCTTGGGGCCGCGTTGCG
This sequence comes from Bryobacteraceae bacterium, assembly GCA_044359315.1. Classification (GTDB taxonomy): domain Bacteria; phylum Acidobacteriota; class Terriglobia; order Bryobacterales; family Bryobacteraceae; genus JAPKYZ01. The sequence goes on from JBIKMK010000007.1 coordinate 3,226, forward strand.
GCGTGTGGATCTCCACCTTGCGGCCGCGCTTTTCCGAGAGCAGTTCCTCCATCACTTCGCGATCCTCGAACTCCACCGGCACGTGGATGATGCCCGGCACGTAGTTCTGGTCGAGATAGAGCTGTAGCAGCAGCGAAGAGAACAGCTCCGCCGGCGAGAAGACGCCGTCTTCGGTGGGTAGGTCCTCCCAGAAGAACTCGCGGCGGTCGACGATGCGGCCGCGCCGCAGGTGGAACAGGTTGACGGCTCCCAGGGGCGGCTCGGCGTAGTAGGCCAGGATATCGGTGTCATCGCCTTCGGCCGCCGCCATTTTCTGCTTCTCTTCGATTTCTTCGACGGTGGTGACTAGGTCGCGCAGACTGGCCGCTTGTTCAAACCGCAGATCCTCGGCCGCCTCCTGCATGCGCCACCGCAGTTCCCGCGACAAGTCTTTGTGACGCCCTTCGAGAAATAGCCGCACGTCGCGGACATGCTGGGCATAGATCGCATCCGTCGTCAGCCCTTCGACGCACGGCCCCAGGCAGCGGTGGATGTGGAACTGGAGGCAGGGATTCTTGTGGGTCCGGTTGAAATCCACTTTGCAGGAGGGCACTTTGAAATGCCGATGGATAAAGTGCACCAGGCGGTGCGCCAGGTTGCCGGGGAAGTAGGGGCCAAAGTACGTCGCGCCGTCCTTGCGCAGCCGCCGCGTGACGTAGACGCGCGGGTACTTTTCTGCTGTCAGCTTGATGTAGGGGTAGGTCTTGTCGTCGCGCAGCAGAATGTTGAAGCGCGGCTTGTGTTGCTTGATGAGGTTGTTCTCAAGCGCCAGCGCTTCCTTCTCGTTGTCGACCAGGATGTATTCGAGATCCCGCGCCGTCGCCACCAGCGTGGAGGTCTTGGTATCGCCCAGCTTGTCGTCGTTGAAATAGCTGCGGACCCGCGCGCGTAAGCTCTTCGCCTTGCCGACGTAGATGACGTCGCCCGCGCCATCCTTGTACAGGTACACGCCCGGCTGCGTGGGCAGCTGGGACACCTTGTCCAACAGAAGTGAGTGCGCGTGATCGATACTTCTAATTCTGGCGCACGATGCGGATAGGCCCCAGCCGCAGGGCCGGACCAAGACTGGCTCCGGCGGGCAGGCTGGCCTGGGAACTCCACACGACCGAAACACTCATCTCCGGCTGTCCGGCCTCAGCCGCTGGAAACGGATAGACCAGTAGCGGACGGTAGGGGTGATTTCGCCGCAATCCCTGCCCGGTCAGGCGTACCTGTGTATGAGCGGCCTCCAGAAGGACGTTGCCTGCAGTCCCACTGACGCGCACGAAGACCGCTTCATCGGGACCATCAAGAAGAGGCCCCGCCGAGACAATGAAGCCAGCCCCGGTACGCCGGAACGGCGACTGCCGCAAGGCCGCCTGATAGGCTCGGGCAAGTGCCACCGGCTCCATATCCGCCTTAGCCAGCCACACCACGCCCTCCGGCAACGCCGCCGCGAACTGGGGCTCCTGGGCGTCGAAACCCAGGCGGACGACCTGACCGCTATTCACGGACACTGCCATTGCCACCGCCAGCCACCAGGGCCACATGTTTCCTCCCCTGCTGCTTGGTCAACCGCTTATCGGCTCACTACCGGCGACGGCGGCCAGCCAGCAACAGTACTGAACTGACCAGCAACCAAGTAGCTGGTTCTGGGATGGCAGCCGCGAAGCCCTGCGTGATGTTCTTGTACTCGGCGTCGGTTGGGAACTGGTTCAAGCCCTTAATGTTTGACGCGGCGCGGCCTGTCTTGGTGACTTCAAAATCCCAGGAAAATCCTGGATGGAAGCTGTGGAGGGAGCCATTCTTGTTGAGGCTGACGAGCCAAGTCTTGAAGCTGAGCTTTAGCCCGGCTGGGCCGCCCGGGAAATCGCCAAAATTCAAGGTATCTCCGGCCGATTGGGCACTGAGCTGCAATTTCTTGTTGACGTTCTTGGTGCCGGCTTTGGGCAGGTACTCATCGTAGTACCAGGGCAAATCGTCGGCCCAAGTGGGGTCGAAGGCAGGATCATAGCCACCAGGAGGCGGGTCAACGTACGGCGGAACCAGTTGGTTGCCCTTTCGGTCCTTGGGTGCCTGATTGTCTGCGGTGACGATCTGGTACCAATTGAAATGGTCTTCCCCGCAGAAGGCGGCGGTCGCGGCCAGGCTGGGCGGCGTTCCTTTAGTGGCCACGAAACTGCCGGCAATTCCGGTGCCGCTGGAATCAACAGTGATAGTTCCGACCTTTGCACCAGCCGGCTCCGGACAGTGGACATCGATGGAGATGGGGCCGGCCAAAGTGGATACGGCAGCCGAGAACATCAAGGCCGCGGTGATGAACGAGTGATGGCGCATAAAACTGGTACCTCCTTGCGCTTTGGTGTATTCTGGTCCTTCTTTTGCCCAGATGCAAGCCAATTCTTGCAATGCTATACTCGAAGAGGTTGGCGCCCGTAGCTCAGTTGGATAGAGCGTTTGGCTACGAACCAAAAGGTCGCACGTTCGAGTCGTGCCGGGCGCACCATTCCCCTCTCCCTGCTTTCGCTCCCTTCAGGTCGTAGTTTCCTTGCCTATCCGTTTTCCAGCCGCGATTTGACGTTGGCGTAGGCCAAAGCGATCAACTGGTGCAGCGCCGCCTCATGGTGCGGGTTTCCGGGCCTTAACTTCACGTGGCGCATGGACTTGCCCGCACCCTGCAACAAGCCCGCCGGGTCCGGCAGTTCGGCTCCCTGAAAGAACCCGATGTTCACATGCGCAGTGAAGACGTTCACGTAAGCGAAGGGCACATCGCCCAGGCAGGCTACCGGACAGCCATCATGGAGGAGTTCCCGGACTTCATCGCCACAGGTCCGCATCACTTCAAACCAATGGCGGGCGATGGATCCCAACTCAACGGTCTGCTCACTCAGCCACCGATCGATGGCCGGATCCCGCTGGACGGCACCGTCGAAGGTCAGCAACTGCCTTTGGCTCATCGCTTCATGGTATTCAAAAGCGACGACGTGGCCCGCTATACTGGCGGGCGAAGCGCGCTCGCATGATTCTACTTCCCACCTTGGCCGCCGGTGCCGCGCTGGCCGCTGCCGGATCGCTGGCGACTCGGCACCCACGCTCTGCTGTGTTCAGCCCGAACATTTGGCGTGGGCATCCCGGCCGGCGGTCGGTGGCGTTGACCTTTGACGATGGCCCCAGTGAATCGACGCCGGAACTGTTGCGGCTGCTGGAGCAGTACAACGTACCCGCGACCTTCTTTCAAGTCGGCCAGCATGCGCGCCGCCTGCCAGAGATTGCTCGCCAAGTCGCCCAGCGCCACGAGATCGGCAACCACACCGATACGCACCCGGCGTTGTGGATGAAAAGTGGCGCCTTTATCCGCGATGAGGTTGACCGGGCGCAGGAGACGCTGAGTGCTTACGCGCCGGTGCGATGGTTCCGGGCACCGTTTGGGGTCCGCTGGTTTGGCCTACGTCCGGCCTTGGCCCAGCATCGATTGGCCAACGTGATGTGGGGCGTGATCGGCCGCGATTGGACCAGCCTTTCCGGGGCGGCCATTGCGAACTTGGTGCTGGCCAAGCCCGCCAACGGCTTGATCGTTTGCCTGCACGATGGCCGGGGCCTAGCTGAGAAGGCCAACATCGCGAACACGCTTGAAGCCGTACGCCGCCTCATCCCGCAACTGCTGGAGCGGGGTTGCCAGTTCGAGACCGTCTCGGAAATCGTGCGTCCGCAAGCGCCGCCGCGCTAGCCGCCGATAGTTTTGGTGATGTCGTTGTAGAGCACAAACACCACCAGCGCCATCAAGAAGACGAAGCCAAACTTCAGCACGGTCTCTTTGACGCGCAGGCTCAGGTCGCGCTGCATCAGCATCTCAATGAGCAGCATCAGGATCATGCCGCCATCCAAAATCGGAATCGGCAGCAGGTTGAAGATGGCCAAATTCAGGCTGACCATCGCCATCAGGCTGATGTAGGGGATGATCCCCTCGCGCGCCGCTTCGCCCGAGAGTTGGCCGATGCGGATGGGGCCTTCCAGTGACTTGGGCGACATCCGTTGTTCCACGATGCCACGCACAAAGCCGAAGATCAGCCCGGCGCTCTTGGTGTTCTGCCTCACCGATTCGGCCAGCGCATCCGGGAAGGAGAGCTGCGTGATCACATAGCGAGGCTCCAGGCGGACGCCGATCATCCAGCGGCCTTCGGGCGTGTCGTCCTTGGAGAACGTGGGCGTCACTGCCACCTTGTTCCGTTCCCCGGCGCGGGCGTAGGCCACATCCAGCGGCTTGCCGGCGGAGGCGCGCACCAGTTCATGCAACTTCATGGTGGAATGCAGCGGCACGCCGTTGACGGCAATGATCACATCACCTTTCTGCAGGCCAGCTTTTTCCGCGCCCATACCGGGCGACACGGACGCCACCAGCGTCTCATTCTGCTCGGACCAGCCCAGGTAGCCGAGGCCGGTCTTGGCATCCAGCTTCGGCGTCAGGACATATCTCTCGGTCTGGGGGCCTTGGTCGGCCTTGCGTTCGACGATCACCGGCAGTGGAATATCCACGGCTCCCGCTTCACGCATGGCGACATCTTCCCAGGTGGGGTTGGCGCTGTCTTCCAGGCGAACGATGCGGTCGCCTTCCCGCAGGCCGGCCTTTGCCGCCGGTGAGTCCGGAGCGATGTGCCCGATGACGGCCGGTCCGTCAACGGACAGCATCTTGGGATAGCGCACCATGAAGATGCCCGTCACCAGGCCAACGGCCAAAATGATGTTCATCGCCGGACCGGCAAAGGCGATGATCAGCCGCTGCCAGCGGGGCTTGTTCATGAAGGAGCCTTCGTCGGCGGAGGCCTCAAACGCCTCGCCCGTGTCCGATTGCCCGGTCATTTTGACGTAGCCGCCGAAGGGGATGAGCGAAAAACGGAAATCCGTGTCGCCCTTCTTGAAGCCGAAGATGCGCGGACCGAACCCAAAACTGAATGCTTCCACGCGCACGCCAAAGTAGATGGCGGCCCAGTAGTGGCCCAGTTCGTGGATCAGAATCATGATCCCGATCAGCACCAACAGCGCGCCAACGTTCTGTATGAACTCCATGACTCTCCTTTGACGGCGGGCTCACTTCAGGGGTGCGCCAGTCTATCTCTTTAATTCTACGCGCGGCGGACGGCTCCGGTTGCGCGGTTCGCCACCAACGTCCGCGCGATCTCGCGGCTGCGGCGGTCCACTTCCAGTACTTCGGCCACGCTGCGCGGGTTCGATACGGGAACGCGGGACAAAGTTTCCGCCACTGTTTTCCAGATGCCGGGGAAGGGGATCTGGCCCTGCAAAAACGCTTCCACCGCAATCTCATCGGCGGCATTCAAGGTGCAGCCGGCGGATCCGCCTTGCCGGACCGCCTGGTAGGCCAGCCCCAGCAGCGGGAACTTCTCAAAGTCAGGCGGATAGAATTCCCATTGGCGAGCCACTTGCCAGTCCATGCGCGGCACCGGGGCGGTCGCGCGCTCCGGGTAAGTGAGTGCGTACTGGATCGGCATCCGCATGTCGGTGGCACAAATCTGCGCGATCACGCTGCCGTCGTTGTATTCCACCATGGCGTGGATGCTCGACTGCGGGTGCACCACCACTTCCACCTCCTCGGCTGGAAAATCGAACAGCCAGCAGGCTTCAATCACCTCAAAGCCCTTATTCATCAACGTGGCGGAGTCGATGGTGATCCGCTGGCCCATCTTCCAGGTGGGGTGGTTCAGCGCCTGCTCCGGGGTCACGGTCGCCAGATCCGCAGCCGGAGTCTTGCGGAACGGGCCGCCGGAAGCGGTGAGGATCAGCTTGGTAACTTCATTGCGCCGTCCGGCACGGAGGCACTGGTGCGCGCCGTTGTGTTCGCTATCCACCGGTAGCAGTTCCGTGCCAGCAGCCTTCACCGCCGCCATCACCAATTCGCCGCTGGCTACCAGGACTTCCTTGTTGGCCAATCCAATCGGCAATCCGCGCTTGATCGCCTCGTAGGTGGCTTCCAGGCCCGCCACGCCGACGATGGCCGACATGAGAAAGCCCACTTCCGGGGCGATGGACGCCTGCACGCGCGCCTCCGGCCCAAACAGCATCTCCGGCTTATGGGATGAATTCGCCAGCTTGGCCGCCAACGCGTCTCGTCCGGCCTCGTCCGCCGTCACCACCACTTGTGGTTTGAATTCTTCCACTTGCGCCGTTAACTGGTCGATATTGTGGCCCGCGACCAGGGCAAAGATGCGGTAGCGGTCTGGCCACTGGCGCACGACATCGAGCGTGCTGCGGCCAATGGACCCGGTGGACCCAAGTACAGTGATCTGCTTCATGTTCTCTCTTTGATGAGTAGCACGGACCGCGAGCACTGGATTCGCAATGCCCCTCCCGAGGTAGCCGCCAGCGTCTCGCGCCACGGCAGGGCTAGAAGGCGCTCCGGGGTCCGAAGAGCCGCCGGGCGATCGCAGCAAATCGCGGGTCCCGCCGGACCGACTCCAGCCGCGGGTCGGCCTGAATGTCGAACAGGGCGAAGCGGCTCTTGTTTTCCTCTGCCTCAATCGCCTGCAGGGCATCATCAACTTTTCCGAGTTCCGCCCCCAATACCAGCAATGCCGCAGGGCTATACTTGCCAGCTGATACTCCCGCTTTGATCTCGCCGTACACCTCTTGGGCCAGACCAGGCTGACCTTGCCGCGACATCAGCCATGCCCGGTCGGTGCGTAGCACCCCGGCGTGAAGGCGGGCTTGATCGAGGTGGGTGCCAGCCTCCGGGAACTTTCCAAGGTGGGCCAGCGTGAGGGCGAGATAATAATGCGCCAAGTTATCGCCCCGCTCCCGCTCCAGCACTTCCTCGAACTTCCGCGCGGCCGTCTGGAAGTCCCGCTGACTGTAATACAGCCGGCCCATGAGCACTCCCAGAAACGGTGCCACCGGATCCACCGCGATGGCCGGACTCAGGACCTCAATCGCCTCCTCGGAACAAAGCAGCGCACTGAGCAACTGGGCATAGTAGTAGCGAGCGTGGACCGAAGCCGGGTCCAATTGGAGGGCCGCCCGGAATGCCCGCTCCGCACTCGCGAACTCCAACTGGCACATGCGGGCGGCGCCTAAGGCGGCATGGGCGTCTGCCGATTTCGGGTCCAGCCGGACCGCAACCTCAGCTTCCGCCCGGGCGCGGCGAATGGTTTGCTCAGTGCCGGCCGCCAAACGGGTGAGAGCGATTAACGATTCCGCCAAGCCCGCGTGCGCCTGCGCCGAACCCGGCTCGGATGCGACCGCAGCTTCAAACCAGTCCAGTGCGCGCCGCACCTCTTCCGGAGACCCCTTCCCCAGCAGGTGCCTCCCGATCCGGGCGGAAGCGTCAAACGGCGGTTGCGCCTTCACCGGCCGGAACTGCTGAACCGTCATCCAGACTAGGAGGACGAAGATCACCGCTCCGGTGGCTAGGCCGACACGGATCCACATCGTGCGGTGATTGTGCTCGGGTACTCGGGATCTGTCTATGCCCGGTGAGGCGAGCGGTCTGGCCGAAGCGTCCGTGCCCGTGCCCTCAGCTTCGGGAACAGAAGCTTCGGCCCGGACCGCGGGCGGTGCCTCTGGCGCCACGCGCACCGGAGCCACAAATCGATATCCCCGCTTGGGAATCGTTTCGATGTAGGGGCCGGGCCCACCGTTCTCTTCCAGAGCCTTACGGATGAGCGAAATGTTTCGGGCTAATCCCGACTCCACCACGAAGGTGTCCGGCCAAACCGAGCTGATGATTTCTTCCTTGGTGACAATTTCCGGCGCGTGCGAGACCAAGTAGTACAGCGTGTCGATCGCCTTGGGCGACAGTGGCAGCAGCCGGTCTTGGAACTCAAGAATTGAACAACTTAGCCGGAATTCGCCGAACCCGTACTCTGTTCGTTGTTGGCTGGGTACGGGCACGCTAAGAAAATTGTAAGGACTTTGGAAGGGCACTGCAAGGACCCCGAGCGCCCTTCAAGGCCATACTCCCCTAGAACGCACATCCACCGTGCGAATGATCCGGCACTACGGATCTATCGAACTGACCAATAGAGGAACTTATGAAATCTACCCTTCAAACACTGCGTGCCTTGGCCGCAGTCACCATTCTCGGAAGCTGCGCGGCCCAAGCCGCGATCATTTTTGACAACTTCGGCCCGGGCGATGCCACGGCCGTCAGCGGTCGTATCGTGCAGGGCCCGGATGTGGGCACGGTCGGCGATGTCGACCAAGCGGTCAGGATCACGCTTGACGGCGGAGCGCAGGTCATCCTGAGTTCGCTCACGATGGCCGTCGCCGCCGTTCAGGGTGGCGATGGAAGCCTTATCCTGCAGATTCGAAATGATATCGCTGGTGCCCCCGGAGATATCGTTTACCAGCTGGCAAAGGCTGTCACCCATGGTTCGCCCACGTTCTTCACCATCCTGCCGATGATCGGCCCGCTCGACAGCGGTACTTACTGGTTCATCGCCAACGGCTCCAACACCTTCGACGGCAGCTGGGCATTCAACAGCACCGGTGACCAGGGAATCACTGCTGGCCGCACCAACGGCAATCCCTGGAATGTCCGGCCCATTGAAGACCGCTACGCTATCCGCCTGGAAGGCCGCTACGTGAACCCGGTGCCGGAGCCAAGCTCGATGCTCCAGTTGGGTGGTGGCGCCATCGCCCTCATCCTGTTTGCCCGGAAGTGGCGCCTCGCCCGTTAAGGCAACACCAGCAATTCAAGCAGCGGATTCAAAGCCGGTGGGCCAGCGCTCACCGGCTTTTCCCTTTTGCAGACGGAGCGTTACCTCAGGCTGCACAGCGCGCAGTGAACCAAGAAAAGAGAGAACCAACGAGCACTTCAGCTCAGTGAGGTCAATCGATCAGGACGGAAATCGGACTATCCTCTTCTGTTTAAGACCCAAACCCCGAGGGGCGCCGGGAAGGTTTGCTTCAGGGGTCTTGAGGTTAGTCTCGCTTTGGTGGGAGTTGCCTCCCCGGCTTACTTCCAATAATAGGATATGGAATTTGGAATTGCAAGAGAAATCTTTTCAGAATTCTGTAAACTTTACGTGGTGCCCTTCACTTCAACGCCCACGATCTCCTCTAAAACCTTGATAGTGCTACAGATATCGTCGTCGCCGTAGCCTTTGGCGATGGCCGCGCGGAACATTTGTTGGGTCAAGGAGGTGAGCGGAAGCGGCACATCCAGCTCTTTTCCACTGTCCAGCATCAGCCCGATGTCCTTGTGCATCCACTTTACGGAAAAATTGGTCGAGAAGTCGCGGCGGAAGATATAGGGGGCCTTGAAGGCCACCAAACCGCTCTTGGCGGCCGAATTTTCCAGGATGTCCAGCATCAATTCCGGCTGCACGCCGCCCTTGGTGGCCAGCACCAAGCCTTCGTTAAAAGCCTGCATGATGTTGGAAAGAATCAAGTTTTGCGTCAACTTGGCTTGCAGGCCCAATCCTGAGCCACCGCAGTAGTAAAGATTCTTGCCCATCGGCTCAAAGAAAGGCTTCACCCGCTCAAACACTTCTTTGTCGCCGCCGACCATAAAGGTCAGCCGGCCGCCCTCGGCTCCCGGTTTGGACCCCGTACAGGGCGCATCCAGAAAATGGAATCCCTTCGCCGCCACCGCCGCCGAGACCGCCCGGCTGGCCGAAGGAGACACGGTGGAGGCATCCACAATGACCGTTCCCGGCTTGGCGCCCTCAACAATTCCGTTTGGCCCCAGGATCACCTGTTCCGACATCGCCGTGTCACCAACGCACAAGAAGATGCAGTCGGCGTGAGCGCCCACTTCGGCCGGGGTAGCGCAGGCGATGCCGTCGCCCTTGGCCGCCAGCTCCACCGCCTTGGATCCGGTGTGTGACCACAGCGCCACACGGTGTCCTGCTTCCAACAAGTGCCGGGCCATCGGGTAGCCCATGATGCCCAATCCAAGAAATCCGAGGTTTGCCATTCGTCGCCGATTGTACGACGGCTGGGGGTTCAAGCGAAAGTGGCACGATCGCCGTGCGGCCTTCTGTCTTGTTACAGTGGCTGGAACGCTCGCTGGCTGGCCCATGGGGCGAGTGCCATTACGCTATGCAAAAGAACCGCCTGGAAGCCTTCAGCGATGGCGTGCTGGCCATCATCATCACGATCATGGTGCTGGAGTTGAAGACTCCGCGGGGCTCTGACTGGGCATCGCTCACGGCGCTGCTGCCAGTCTTTTCCGGCTACGTGCTGAGCTTCCTCTACATTGGCATCTACTGGAACAATCACCATCACCTGATCCAGTCCACGCGCCAGGTAAGCGCGGCCATTCTCTGGACCAATCTGCATCTGCTGTTCTGGCTCTCACTGTTGCCGTTTGCCACGGCTTGGGTGGGGCAGCACTACCTGGCCCCCGTTCCGTTGGCGGTTTACGGCGTGGTGCTGCTGATGGCGGCGCTGGCGTACTTCATGCTTCAGCAGGCGATCGTGATTCAGCAGGGGCCGGGTTCCGTGCTAGCGGCCGCGCTGGGTGCTGACTGGAAGGGCAAGCTTTCGCCGTTGGCCTACGTGGCGGCCATCCCGCTGGGGTTCGTCCTCCCGTGGCTAGCGGCGGCGCTCTACTTTGGGGTGGCGCTGCTATGGGTGGTGCCGGACCGTCGCATCGAACGCACGTTGCGCCAGGTGGGCGAATAGCTCTCGCCGCAGCTGCGCCAAACCTGGCGATCAGAATCTCGCGATTCGCCCCACGAATCGCCGATTCCCCCCAGTCCATCCGCGCCCGGCCACAAACCATAGGGCCGGCATGGGTCCACTGAGTTACCAACTAACACTAAGGCCCGCAGTTTTTCTGCGTGCATCAAGGGGTTGTCTCATGAACAGGTTTGCTATTGCTTCCGCCGCGCTGTTGCTCGCGGCCCTTCCGGCGTTCTCACAAGGAACCACCGGTGAGATTTTGGGGCGCGTCGTGGATGCCTCCGGCGCACCCGTCGGCGGGGCCAAGGTCACCGTCCGTCAACTGGAAACCAACATCCGCCAGGAACTCACCACCCTCGACGACGGCCAGTTTCGCGCGCTCCAGTTGCCGATCGGAACGTTTGAAGTGACCGTGGAGAAGGAAGGCTTTGCTAAGTACGTCCGGCCTTCGGTGCAACTGGCGCTAAACCAACGCGCCGAACTGCCGGTGAAGCTACAAGTGGCCGCAGTGCGCGATGCCGTGACGGTGGTAGGGGAATCGCCCATCATCAACACCACCAACGCGGAGATCTCCACCAACTTCGATGCCAAGCGCGTCTCGGAACTGCCGCTCTCCACCAACCGCAACATCCTCAACCTGGCGGCGTCGGTGCCCGGCATCAGCGTGATCAGCTCCGGCAACAACGGCTTTGGCGCGCAAGGCAATCAGGGCACCGAGAGCACGTCCACGTCGTTTTCGGCCAACGGCAACCGGCTGCGCTCCAACGCCTTTCTGATCGACGGCCAGGATAGCTACTACGGCTCCACCGGCGGTCTGCTGCAAGGTCTGAATAATCCCGACATCATTGGCGAAGTCCGCATCATCACCAACCAGTTTCTGCCCGAATTTGGCCGGGCGGCGGGCTCGGTGGTGAACATCGTCACCAAAGGCGGCACCAATCAGTTCCATGGTTCGGGCTTCTGGTTCTACAACGGCAACAAGCTGAATGCACGGAGCAATCTCGACAAAGCGGCCGGCTTCACCGCCGCACCCTTCCGCATTGAGCATCAGTATGGCGGCACCTTTGGTGGCCCGGTGATCAAAGACCGGACGTTCTTCTTCGGCTCCGTCCAGCGCTGGACCACGCGGGTTCTGGGTTCCGGGTCTACCATCAACGGCGCCCCGACGGAAGATGGCCGACGTGCCCTCGAATCCATCGCCGCCGGCCGTCCCGCAGTGCGCGCGTTGCTCGACAACCTGCCAGCCGGTGCCGCCAACGGTCAATCCCGGACGGTGATGGCCGATGGGCGCACCATCATCGTGCCCCTGGGCAACATCACGGGCTCCGCCGCGGGCAAGTTTGATGACTGGCAGTACTCGGGCCGCGTCGATCACCGGTTCAACCAGAAGCACAGCCTGATGGGCCGCTACATGGTGGATGATTCCACCGCCAGCGGGCAAGGCCAGGCCACGCCCGCCGGACTGACAGCCGTCACGCCCCTGGGCTCCCGGTCAGTGATCGCCACTTTTACCAGCACCCTGCGGCCAACCGTTCTGAACGAGTTCCGCGCCTCCTACAACCGCTTTGTCAGTTCGGCTAATGCCGAAAATCCGGCCGTGGCGGAACGGATTCCTTCCATCGAAATCCCCGACTTGGGCCTGCGCCAGTTCAACGCCAGCACCGCCCGCACGGGCATCGGCTTGGCGGCGAACTACCCGCAATCCACCGTCGTGAACGGCTACCAGATCCAGGATTCGCTCTCCGTCATCCGCGGCTCGCATTCGGCCAAGTTTGGATTCGACTTCCGCCGCCAGGAACAGTTCGGCAGCTTCCTCCCCCAACTGCGCGGCCGCCTGGAGTATGCCAACCTGCAAGCTCTCGCCGATGACCGCGCCACCGCCGCGCAGATCAATGCACTGCTGCCGGGCGCGTTGGCCACCCTGCGGTATCGCTACTACGACTTCTTCTTCTTTGTGCAGGACGAATGGCGCATCCGGCCCAACTTCACCATCACCTATGGCATCCGCTACGAGGCACCGGGCAATCCCTTCCAGAATCTGGCCGACCAGAACCAGAAGGTGCTGGCGCTGAACAACAACAACCCGGCCTACGCGTATGGCCCCGTCCCCAAGCGTGACCTCAACAATTGGGCGCCCCGGTTCGGCTTCAACTACCGGCTCGGCCAAGCGCCCGGCCTGCTGGGCTGGCTCACCGGTGATGGCAAACTGGTGCTCCGCGGCGGCTACTCCCGCACCTACGACACGATGTACCTGAACATCCCCCTCAACATCGGCAGCTCGTTCCCGTTTGTCTTCGCCTACGACATTCCCATCGATCCATCGCTTCCCGGGTCGGTTCGACCCAATGCGTTTAACGCGATCAACAATATTCGCAACGGCCAGGTGCCGCCGCTGTCGAACCCGAACCTGTTGATCCGCACCATCACCTCTGGTGACTTCCGCGCGCCGTTGTCGGAGCAAGTCTCACTGCAGTTCCAGCGCGAACTGGGCGGCGGCTATGCGGCCAGCGTCGGCTATGTCGGCACCAAAGGCACCGGCCTGTTCCAATCGATCGACGGCAATGCGCCGGTGCTCGCACAGAACGGCCGTCGCGTGGACCCCAGCCGCGGCGTCATTCGCGAACGCTGCAACTGCACATCGTCCACCTATCACTCTCTGCAAACCAGCCTGGAAAAGCGCCTCTCACGCAACTTCTCCTTTGCGACGCACTACACCTGGAGCAGCTTCATCGATGGCGCCAGCGAGGTCTTCAATCCTTCCGCCCGCGGCGAGATCGCCTTCCCGCAGGACCCCACCAATCGCAACCTGGACCGGGGCCGCTCCACTTATGACCGGCCGCACCGGTTCACCACCAACGGGGTTTTTGAGCTGCCCTTCCGCCGCGGCCAGTCCGGCCTGCTGGGCCGCTTGACCGGCGGCTGGCAGGTCAGCGGCTTCCTCACCTTTCAGGCCGGAGCGCCGTTCACGGCTCTGAATGGGACGGACCCGCGCGGCCGCACGGCGGGCAATGTCGTCGGCACGCCGACGCGGCCTGATCTCAACACCGGCTTGAACTTGAGCTCCATGACCGTGCGCGAAGTGCAAGCGGCGGGCGGGCGCGCGCTGTTCACCGGCCTGACCGCTGCCCATCCCACGGGCGTGGGCAACGCCGGCCGCAACATCCTGCGCGCTGACGGCATCAATCGCATCGACCTCGGCATCATCAAGAACATGCGCGTGCGCGAGGGCCGCACCCTGCAGTTCCACGCCAACTTCTTCAACCTGACCAACACGCGCGATTGGGGTATTCCCGACGCCGTCTTTTCCTCGCCCAGCTTCCTGCTGGAAGGCCCCACCGATGGCGGCAACCGGCGCGTGATGCTGGGTCTGCGCTTCGTCTTCTAGCGGCTTCAAGTCTGCTCCACGCCAGGAATTCCGGTGGCCATGGCATCCTAACCGATAGGATCATCATGGCCACCGAACATTCCGTCTCCGCCCATCTCCGGCTCGACACGCAAGAGTACGACCGGATCATCCGCACCTACATCCCCTACTACGACGAAAGCCGCGGCGTGCAGTTGGACCTGCTGGCGGCGGCTTTGACGGCGGAACATCCCGTGGTGGTGGACCTCGGCGGTGGCACGGGATCACTGGCCGAGGCGGTGCTGGAACGGTTCCCCCAGGTGACGGTGATCGTTCGCGACATCGACCCGGAGATGCTGAACATCGCTATGGGCCGCCTGGAACGCTTCCGGGATCGCGTCGAGTTAAGCCTTGGCTCCTTTGCGGATGAGCTCCCCACCGTCGACGCCGTGCTCTCCGCCTTCGCTCTCCATCACATCCCCAAGCTCGATGAGAAGGCGCGCATCTATTCGCGGATCCGCCAAGCGATCCGCCCCGGCGGCGTCTTCCTGAACAACGACGCCACCGCCGGGCCGTTCTGGCTGGAGATCCGCCAGCAGTGGGCCGCCTTCATGGCCAGCAAAGGCTTCACGCTGGAGCAGGGTTTTCAGAACCTCGACGATTGGGCGGAAGAGGACACCTACTTCTCCGTCCGCGAAGAATTGCTCGCCATGATCGAAGCGGGCTTCACCGAGCCCGAGTGCTTCTGGCGCCGCGGGCCCACGACAATTCTTGGCGCGAAGCTGTAACTCACCCCAGTAGGGCATACACTGGGCACGGAGGCACTGTGTCCGATCATCCGCTGTCCGATCACCCTCGCCGCTTGCGCCCCACCACCGAAGTCCTGACCCGTGGCTTCGACCCCACACTCTCGGTAGGCTCTGCCCGCCCGGCCGTGTTCCGCAGTTCCACCTACGTGTTCGAAAGCCCGGAAGCGGCCGAGCATGCCTTCAACCTGATGGCCGGCCGCACCGCCTTCAACCCGGGCGAACAAGTCGATCTGGTCTATTCGCGCTTCAACACCCCCAACGCACAGATCACTGAAGATCACCTGGTGCCGCTGGAAGAAGGCGCCAATGCCGCGCTGGTCTTCAACTCCGGCATGGCGGCGATCATGACCGCGCTGATGGCCCACCTGAAGCCCGGCGACGCCCTGGTCTACACCGTGCCCATCTACGGCGGCACGCAGCACTTGATCGAAGACGTGCTGGAGCCGTGGGGCATCATTGGGGTCCCGGTGGTGGCGGGCGAAACGGCGCTGATCGCCCAAACGATCGCGACGACGCCCAGGCTAAAAGTAGTCCTGCTCGAAAGCCCGGCCAACCCGACCCTGAAGATGACCGATCTCGCCAGCGCCGCCGTGGCCGCCAAGCAGCGCGGTGCTCTGGTGATGGTGGACAACACTTTCTTGGGCCCCGCCTTCCAGCACCCGCTGCTGCTGGGGGCCGACATC
>JBIKMK010000603.1:0-3305 GCA_044359315.1 Bryobacteraceae bacterium
AGGTCCGCCGTCAAGTAGCCCGCCTGATCGGTGAACAGCTCCATAAAGTCGCGGCCGGACCAGACCAGGTCGGAAACAAACCGCCGCGTCTCCTCGGTCATCGCCACGGCGGCTTCGCGGTTGAACTTGGGGTACTGGCGGCGATCCTTGGCCGTGTTCAACACGCGGTCAAACCGCAGCCATTGTGAGGTGAACTCATCCAGGTTGCGCCGTGCGCGGTCATCGCCCAACAGTTGGCGCGCCCATTTTCCCACTTGCGCCTCGGAAGCCAGTTCGCCCTTGCCAGCGGCTTCCAGCAACGCGGCCGGCGGCATGCTGTCCCACAGCGCAAACGAAAGACGGCTGGCCGTGGCGTAAGGCTTCAGCGCCGGGTCGGTGGTTTCGTCCAGCCGGAAAAGGAACGCGGGCGATTGCAGCATGGCTTCGATCACGAGCTGCGCGCTCTTTGCTGGATCGTTCTCCCGAGCCGCCAACGCGCTATAGCGCCGCAACTCGTCGGCCTTCAGCGGGCGACGGAAGGCGCGGGGTCCAAAGGTCTGAACGAACTTCGTGCGGCAGGCTAGCGTCGCCTCTTTGCAAGGCAGCAGACCCCGCGTATCGCCACCGCGGAAGGCGTTGCGCGCCAACTTCTCAGCGGCCGCCGAATACGCTTCCATCAACAGTGGCGAGATACTCTGGCCCTGGTATTGCGTCTTGAAGCCATTGATAAAGTCCTCGGGCGGAAACTGGGTGGCCGGCATGGAGCCATCACCCAACAGATCCCGCACGACGTTGTTGTACTGGCTATGCGTCAAGCGGCGCAGGGCGATCTTGGGTCGCTCATACCCGATGCCGGCCGCCTCCCGCTCGCGATATTTCAGTGCCGCCGCCAGTTCCGGTCCGGAGAGCTTGGTCAGCTGCATCACCCAACTGCGTAGCGCCTTTTCGTCCGCTGAACCGGGCAGAATTCTGATCCCGCCCGCGTGTCCCATGCGGCCGGTGGGCTTGGCCAGCAGCGGTGACGCTTCCGGCTGCTCACGATTGATGAACAGCACCAGCGACCGCCCGAACTCTTCCAGCTTGGCCGCACTTGCCCCTTCGTCCGGGAACTGGAGCCGTGTGGTCGAAGCCACACCATCCGGTTCATGGCACGTGCGGCACGCGGCTTTCTCCAGCGCCGGGTAGACGGATTGCGGAAAAGTCTGCGCCACAGCGAGCGTGCTGATCAGGGCCACCAGGAGGCGGGTCATGGCCACTAGTTTATCGAAGGAGAGGTTGGCTGATGCCACTGGAAAATGCTGATGGAAAATGCTGGTGGGCAAGGACCCCCATATCGGGGCCGCCTGCGCCATACTATCGACATGGTGAAGTCAGTCGAGGGCTTCTATCGCGCCGGCAAAGTGGAGCTTCTGGAGCCAGTTTCAGAGGCAGAGGGTTCACGTGTGATCGTCACGTGGGTCGAACCATCCGCACCGATGGAGTTGGACTCGATCGGAATCGATGAGTTTCAAGCAGCGGATTTGCGCCATCGGCTCGCAACGTTTGCCGAGGATTGGGACCGGCCAGAGATGAGCGCCTATGACGAACTGCCGCCGGGGTGATGTTGTTCTGGTCTGGTTCCCAGATTCGAACCTTAGGACGGCCAAGCGTCGCCCTGCGCTGGTGGTGCAGTCAGATGAACTGCCCACAGGCCTGTCCCAGACCATCGTGGCCATGATCACCAGTAACTTAAGCCGATCCGGTCATCCCAGCCGAATCCTAATCCAGATGGGTGCAGAGCCGTTTCAAGGGTCGGGGCTTCTGATGGACTCAGTGGTGATGACGGATAACTTGGCGACGGTCCACTTGGCGGAAATTGACCGGATAATCGGCCGCTTTCCAGACATGGGGCCGATCAACAAGGCACTGCAGGAAACGCTGGCGATTGCTGCTCGCTAACCGCCGGAAGTCCCCTCTGCCAGTTGCCGCGCATATTCGGCCGCATCGAAGTGGCCCAGCGAAGCCGAGATCAGGCCGTCCGGGCCCATTTGCCAGCTTTCATAGCCACTGATCTTCACCCGGCGGCCCGTCCCGCCAGGGCCCGTGTTGGTGCCGATCAGCGTCCAATGGTATACCGGTTGGGGGCCGTCCAGCGAGAGCCGGTCGAAGATCACCTGCAGGTCAGGGAATGCCGTCATGAAGGATTGGGCGGCCTCAGTGATCGCAGCGCGGCCCACCGCTGGCGGACCACCATTGATCGTCAGTGAACCGCTGGGGGAGTAGTGCGCCGCCACTAGTCCAGGCTGCTGGCTGCACCAGGCGGCGGTGTAGGCGACGGCAAAAGCTTCAAGAGATTGGTCGGGCATTCAAGTTCCTCATCTAAAGAAAAAGGGGACGAGCCGCAGCCCGTCCCCCTTCCCTGCGGCAGTAGCGCCTACTTTTCGATCCGCATCCCGTAGAAGCTGCGGTAGACGAAGTAGAGGGCCACAGCCAGGAAGGCCGCGCCCAGGCCGGTGGTCAACGCTGCGCCGCTGGATTCAGTCAGCGAGACAGCCAGTTCCACCGCCAGCAGGCCGAACAGCGTCGTGAACTTGATGATCGGGTTCAAGGCCACGGAGCTGGTGTCCTTGTAAGGATCACCCACCGTGTCGCCCACCACGCAAGCATCGTGCAGCGGTGTGCCCTTGGCCTTCAGTTCGGTTTCGACAATCTTCTTGGCGTTGTCCCAAGCGCCGCCGGCGTTCGCCATGAAGATGGCTTGATAGAGGCCGAATAGAGCGATCGAGATCAGGTAGCCGATGAAGTAGTACGGCTCAAAGAAGGCGAACGACAGCGTCGTAAAGAATACGGTCAGGAAGATATTGAACATACCCTTCTGCGCGTACTGCGTACAGATCGCCACCACCTTCTTGGAATCGGAAACACTGGCTTTGGTCGTGCCTTCCAGCTTGATGTTGGCCTTGATGAACTCCACGGCCCGGTAAGCGCCCGTGGTCACTGCCTGCATCGAAGCGCCGGTAAACCAGTAGATCACCGCGCCGCCCGCAATCAGGCCCAGCAGGAACGGCGGATGCAGGATCGACAGGTTCGCCAGCAGGTCGGCCTGCAAGCCTTTGGTCAGCGCCACGATGATCGAGAAGATCATCGTCGTCGCACCCACCACCGCCGTGCCAATCAGCACCGGCTTGGCCGTGGCCTTGAAGGTATTGCCCGCGCCGTCGTTCTCTTCCAGGTTCTCTTTGGCCTTCTCGAAGTTGACGTCGAAGCCAAAGTCCTTCTTGATCTCTGCCTTGATGTTGGGCAGAGACTCGATCACGCTGAGTTCGTAGACTGACTGAGCGTTGTCG
>JBIKMK010000284.1:0-5700 GCA_044359315.1 Bryobacteraceae bacterium
TAAAAGCCTGCCGCATCTGCTTCGGCTTCGGCCTTCACCTGAGTCTTGATGTTGACAATTAAAAGTTTAGCCCCCGGAATCACGGCACCGGAAGTATCTTCCACGGTCCCTTCAATGCGGGCGCTTTGAATCTGGGCATTCAGCACGGGCAATGCCAGCATGCTGAGCAGGGACACTGCGAGCAAGCGTCTCATAAAACCTCCCCAAAAGATCGACCTGGATTTCCTGAATGATAACCCGGTGGTCGAGATTTGGCAATCGGAATGGAACGCTAGCGTGATCGCACTGACAGGAGAATCGTGCTAAGCCAAGGCGCCGGTCATTAATCTGGTGCGGGAGCGAAACTCCGTCAGGTCTCGCTCAAACGACTGCAGCGCCCGGCCGAACTCGCTTTGCTCTCCAATGACATACTCCGGATTACGGACCACCAAGCTGTTGGCTTTCACCACCGCATCGGCCAGGGCGGTCCGAAAGCGGGTCTGTGATTCCACCAGGGCGGCGTACTGGGGGAGATTGATAAACAAGTGTCCGTTGTCGCGAAACCATTTCCAGATCGGGAACGCCTTGCCGTTCAGGATGGGACGAGTATCGATGGAATAGTCAGGGTTCTTGAAGTACACCTCCATGCGCGTGCGCCACTGGCGATGATTCTCAAGGACCTCGTCGAAGTTCAGGAACTCTTCCATGAAGCTCATATCGGTCCCTCCAGGGGGGCTTTGAGCAGTTCAGTTGAACCATGCAAAGAGGAAGAAATTCAAGTTGTGACGCCATCACCATGGCCGATTTCCGCTTCTATTGGCCGATGCAATAGCGACATTTGCGAAAGCGTGGTGTTCACATGATGATGAGCCGCTCAACCAAGCCAGCGCGTCGCGTGGATCGAATGGGGCCAGCCTGAGGAGACGATTGATTTCACGCTTGATGCAGTCCATCCGCTTCGGCACGGCCGCCCTCCTGCCTCTGGTGGCCTGGAGCCAATCGGGACGAGTGGTTTCCGGTAATCAGCCGATTCCGGGGGCCACCGTCAGGGCCACCCTCAGCGGTCAGGTTTTTGAGACGATGACGGGCCCCGATGGCCGCTTCCGTCTCCCCACGGCAGCGACCGGCACGGTGGATCTGGATGTCCGGATGTTTGGCTTTCAACCCTACCGGCAAGCTGCGCTCGTTCTTGGCACAACAGTGCCCGTCGAAGTGGCTTTGAAGCTGGCCGAATCTCCACTGGCGCGCCGCCTGGCGATGGGCCCCGGTGCCAACCGCACCGCCTCGGAAAGCGTGGAGATGCCGGAGCTGATCACCTCGGACGCAACCACCGCTCCATCCGCTGCCGCTAACTCCAGCGAAGCTTTTCTTGTCTCCGGCAGCTTAAGTCAAGGCTTGGGCCAGAATGCCGGACCGGATGGCATGGATTCCGCCATGCGGTTTGATCCATCCATGGGCGGCTTCCGCCCGGAAGGTGATTTCGGCCCAGGCGGCATGGGTGCCATGGGCGGGATGGGCGGCTTCGGTGGACCGGGTGGCCCTGGCCGGCCCGATGTTCCTGGTGGGCAAGGCGGACCGCCTGTCGGCCTTGCCGGACGAGGTGGCCCTGGTGGCGGCGGTCCTGGCGGTGGATTCGGAGGAGGCTTTGGCGGACCAGGCGGCTTTGGCGGACCAGGGGGAGGCGGCGGGTTCGGTGGAGGGCGGATTGGGCCCGCCGCGGCCCAGCGCGGACGGAGGCCCAACCCCTCCGGCGGCACACAGTTCGGCAATCGAGCCAACCGCAACGCGGGGATTCGCGGAATGTTCTCGTTCACGCTGAACAACTCCGTCTGGAACGCGAAACCGTTCTCGATTTCCGGCGACAACCTGCGCCAACCCGCCTATGCCACCAGCCGCTTGGGCGTGATGTTGGGCGGACCGCTGGTGATCGGCAAGTTGATCAAGGATTCCAGCACCTTCTTTACCGTCAACTTCTTCCTCACCCGTTCCCGTCAGCCCTATTCTGCCTTTGCCACCGTCCCCACCGATGCGGAGAGATCCGGCGACTTCTCGCGGAGCGTCCAAGGCACCAGCCCGGTACAACTGTTTGACCCCAACTCCCGTCAGCCGCTAACAGGCAACCTCATTCCGGCTTCTCGCCTGGACCCGATCGCCCAGACACTGCTCAGCTACATTCCCCGCCCCACCACCCCGGCCCGCGTCAACAACTATGCCTTCTACGGCGCGGCGGCGCAGGATAGTGTGAACCTGAATCTCCGGTTGCAGCGCAACGTTACCAAGAAAGACCGCCTGGCCCTCAACCTGGGCCTGCAGACCCGTGATGGCACCAACCTCCAGCCCTATACCTTCAGCGACACTTCATCCGGCAGCGGATTGAACACCAACCTCAGCTGGACCCGGAACTTGGCCAAACGCATCATCAGCAACACACGAGTTACCTTCAATCGCAACCGCAACGAACTGGTGCCCTACTTCGCATTCGGCCCGGATGTGGCAACACAAGCGGGCATCGCGGGCACGTCACGCAACCCGCTCAACTACGGCCCGCCAAACCTGAACTTCACCAACTTTGGAGCGCTATCCGACGGCAATCCGGCGCTCAACCGAACCCAGACGCTGGGCCTGGGGGAAGGGCTGACGTTCATCTATGGGCGGCATTCCGTCACCTCCGGCATCGACTACCGGAGGTCGAGCCCATCCAACCGCACCGACCCCAATGCCCGCGGCACGCTGAACTTCACCGGGCAAGCCACCAGCCAGCTAAACGCCGCCGGGACACCGGTGGCGGGCACCGGCTTTGATCTGACCGACTACCTCTACGGCTATGCGCAATCCAGCTCGATCCGATTTGGCGATACCAGCACCTACTTCCGGCAGAACAACATCTCGGCGTTTGTCTCGGATGACTTCAAGGTCCACGCCCGGCTGACGCTGAACTTCGGCCTGCGCTATGAGTACTTTTCGCCGGTTGAGGAAAAGCGCGGCCACTTGGCCAACCTCGACATCGGCCCCAACTTCTCGGCCGTCTCGGTGGTAACGCCGGGCCAGGCGGGCAACTTCTCCGGCGCCTTCCCGGCGGGCCTGGTCAACCCGGACCGCAACAACTTTGCGCCGCGCGTGGCGCTAGCCTGGAAGTTGCCGCGGGTGAAGCGATCGACCATCATCCGCGCGGGTTACGGTGTCTATTACAACGGCCAGATCTACAACGGCTTCGCCAACCGTCTGGCCCAACAGCCGCCGTTTGCCACGTCCTTTACGGTGAACTCGACACCGCAGAGTCCACTGCCGCTGGCGCAAGCCTTCACCGCCGTCCGTCCGGGCGATGTGACCAATACCATCGCCATCGATCGCTACTTCCGCACGCCCTATGTCCAGACTTGGAACTTCTCGCTCCAGCACGATCTGCCCCGCGGGGTGTTCACGGAGCTCTCCTATCTGGGCACCAAGGGCACTCGCCTGGATGTCCAGACCACACCCAACAGCCTGGGCCAACAGACCGGTGGATCGCGTAATCAGGTGGGCAGCGCGACGGGCTTTGTCTACGATTCATCGAACGGCAATTCCATCCTGCATTCGTTCTCATCACGGGTCACCCAGCGCTTCCGGCGCGGCGTCGCGTTTGGGGCCACTTACCGCTGGTCCAAGTCGATTGACAATTCGTCCACCTTCGGCGGCGCGGGCAACACCGTGGCGCAGAACTGGCTGGACTTGAGTGCGGAGCGTGGTCTGTCCAGCTTTAACCGCGCGCACGTGTTCGACACCAACTGGCTATTGACCTCGCCCATCGGCTCCCGTGCCACGCGAGGCGCTCCGGGTGGCGTTTTGACGCGGGCCTTGCGCGAGTGGACCTTGTCGGGATCGCTGGCGGCGCAGACCGGAACGCCGTTGACCGCCCGCGTGTTGGGCAATGGCACTCAGCTGGCCCAAACCTCGGGCACCGGCAGCCGCCGGGCGGATGCGACAGGTCTGGCGGTTACCAATGGCGGCGGCTTCTTCAACCCGGCAGCCTTTGCCGTTCCCGCCAATGGAGCCTTGGGCAACGCCGGCCGCAACACCATCACCGGTCCCGGCAGCCTGGTGGTAAACATGAGCTTCGGCCGATCATTCGCTCTCGGGGAAACCCGGCGCCGCCTGGAACTGCGCATGGAAGCCAACAACGTGCTGAACCAGACCAATTTCTCGAACGTCAGCACGGTGGTGAATTCGATCAACTACGGTGCCCCCACCGCCGCCGCCCTCATGCGGCAGATGACCGCTGTCCTGAGGTACCGTTTCTGAAACCCGCACTGGCCACACTGCTCGCACTCCTGATCGGCCTGCCCCCGCGCGCCGCGGCGCAGGACGTGGTGTTCAAGTCCGACGTCAAGGTGGTGATCATCAATGTCACCGTCACCGCCCGCGACGGGCAGCCGCTGGACAAGTTGTCCAAGGATGATTTCGTGCTGCTGGAAGACGGCAAGCCGCAGCAGATCCGCTCGCTCGATTTCCAACGCCTGGGCACTGACCCGCTGCCGGCCATCGGACCCGTCTTCGCGCTACGCCAGAAGCCCGCCGCACCGCGCCCGGTCACTGCCGCCCAGCGTGATGAGTTGAAGGAACAGTACCAGGATCGCCGCCTGATGGTGATGATGTTTGATCTATCCTCCATGCAGCCGGCCGAACAGTTCCGCGCCGTGGAAGCCGCACAAAAGTTCATCTCCACCCAGCTTTCAGCCTCCGACGTGGTCTCCGTGATGACCTTCTCCACGTCGCTCAAAACCGTGCTCGACTTCACGGCGGATCGCGAACTGCTGCTGGCCACCATCAAGAGCATCCGCGTCGGCGAAGCCAGCGAGCAGGCGGGCTTGGCCGAAACCGGAGCCGACGCCGAAGACCAAAGCGGAGCCTTCGTCGCCGACGATACCGAGTTCAACATCTTCAACACGGACCGGAAGCTGGCGGCCCTCGAAGACGCCGCGCGCAAGCTCTCGCCGTATCCGCAGAAGAAAGCACTGGTATATTTCTCCAGCGGTGTCGAAAAGACCGGCGTCGACAACCAATCGCAGTTGCGCTCGACGGTGGCCGCCGCGGTGCGGGCCAATGTCTCGTTCTACCCGATCGATGCGCGTGGGCTGTCCGCCTCGGCACCCGGTGGCGATGCCAGCCAAGCGGGCGCATCCGGCACGTCCTTGGCCAGTGGCCGCGGCCAGCGCCAACGCTCCGATAGCTTCAACAATCAGCAGGAAACGCTCTACTTGCTGGCGGCCGACACGGGCGGCAAAGCACTGCTCGATGGCAATGACCTCACCGTGGGCCTACGCGAAGTCCAGAAGAGCATCGACAGCTACTACATCTTGAGCTACGTCAGCTCGAACACCACTGACGATGGCCGCTATCGCAAGGTGCAAGTGAAGCTGGCCCCCGGGCAGGCCGCATTGCGCGCCAAGCTCGACTACCGGCAAGGCTACTTCGCGGCCTCCACCTTCAAGACCATGACCGGCAGCGATAAAGAGACCCAGTTGCAGCAGGCACTGACCAGCGAAACCAGTTCCACGGAGCTGCCGCTGGCGGTCGAGATCGACTACTTCCGGCTTTCCAAGACCAAGTACTTCGTGCCGGTGACGGTCCGTATCTCCGGAGCGGCTCTCGCGTTCCGCAACAAAGGTTCCAAGGCGGCCACCGAGCTCGATTTTATTGCCCAGTTCAAGGATTCCAAGGGCCGTGTCTCCTCCGTGGTGCGGG
>JBIKMK010000285.1:0-5691 GCA_044359315.1 Bryobacteraceae bacterium
TATTTGATGAGGCCTGGCGGCTGCCGGGTGAACTGGCTTAGCGGCGCACCTGCGCCGCCACCGGGCTACAGGTTCGACAACTGGCTGATCTTGCCGGTGCTGTCGCCGAACTTTTCGGCTTTGACGCCGGCGGCTTCCAGCATCGTCAGGTAGAGATTCGTCATCGGCGTGCCCTTGGGGTAGCGCACATGGCGTCCGCCGTGGACGCGGCCGTTGCCGCCACCCGCCAGCAAGGCCGGTAGGTTCAGGTGCTCATGCCGGTTGCCGTCGCTGATGCTGCTGCCGTAGACCAACATCGAATGATCCAGCAACGTGCCGTCGCCGTCCTTGGTCTCTTTCAGGCGCTGCACCAAGTAGCTGAACATCAACACGTGGTGCTGGTCGATCTTCTGCAGCTTGGCGATCTTTTCGGCGTCGTTGAAGTGGTGCGACAAGCCATGGTGCGCGTCCGGAACACCGATCGAACGGTAGGTGCGGTTGCCACCCTCGCGGCCCATCATAAAGGTGATCGTCCGGCTGAGATCGGCCTGGAAGGCGATGGTGATCAGGTCCGCCATTAAGTGCGCGTGCTCTTCAAAGGTGGGCGGAATGCCACCGGGGCGGTCAATGGCCGGGAGATCGGGCGCGTCGGCGCTTTGCGCCTCCACCCGCTGGATGCGTTGCTCGATCTCACGGACGGAATCGAGATACTCGCTCAACTTACGCTTGTCGGCGGTGCCCAGCGAACTGCCCAGGCGACCGGCATCCTCACGGACAAAATCGAGAATGCTGCGATCCTGGCGCGCCTGCAAAATGCGAGCCGCCGGGTCAGTGGTTTCGCCGTCACCAAACAGCCGTTCAAACACGGCCCGCGGATTCATCTCCGGCGGCAGCGGCGTCGACGGTGAACTCCAGGAAAGGGTGTTGCTGTAGGCGCAGCTGTAGCCGGAATCGCAGTTGCCCACCAGCCGGTTGTCTTCCAGGCCAATCTCCAGCGACGGCAGCGTCGTCTGGCGGCCAATCTCTTTGGCCAGAATCTGGTCGATCGATACCCCAGCCTGGATGTCCGCACCTTGGGTCTTCTTGGGGTGGACGCCGGTCAGCCACGTGGCACCCGCCCGAGCGTGATCGCCCGCGCCATCGCCCAACGCCTGCCCGGTGTAGTGGTCCAGACCCGACATCACCAGCACGTTCTCGCGGAACGGCGCCAGCGATTGCAGGGTCTTGGTGAACTCAAACGCCTTGCCTTCGACCGCCGGTGTCCAGTCCTTCATGATGATGCCGTTGGGCACATAAACAAAGGCGGTCCGCAACGGCGCGGCACCCGATTTGGCCGGGCCCGCCAGGGCCGGAGACATGGCATCGAGGAAGGGCAGCGCGACCGCTGTGCCCAGGCCGCGCAGCAGGCTGCGGCGGGAAAGGGCCTTATTCGTCAAGATCATCGGTCGGGAGTCCTCCTCATCTGGAATGGTACGCTATTGGCGATCGCCAGCGCGAGCGACGAAAACTGATAGCCGTTCTTCGCCGTATCGCGCCGGATGCTGCGGACGGTGGGCAGGTCGTAATGCTCCAGGCCGCGGCCCAGCGCATAGGTCAGTAGCTTCTCGGAGATGCAGTCGACAAACTGGTCGCTGCGCTCCATCAGGACTTGCTTCAACCCGGACGGTCCGCGGAACGTCGCACCGCCGGGCAGCGCCCCGGAGGAATCGACTTCTGCACCATCTTCCGTCTTGCGGTAAGTGCCGACCGCGTCAAAATTCTCAAGCGCAAAGCCCAGCGGATCGAGCCGTGAATGGCAGGCCGCGCAGGCGATGTTCGCGCGATGCTCCTCCAGCGCCTTGCGCAGATCCTTGGCGGAGTTAGCAGCGCTGGCCTTCAGGTCCGGCACGTTGGGCGGCGGCGGAGGGGGCGGGGAAGCCAGTATGTTCTCGAGCACCCACTTGCCCCGCAGGACCGGCGAAGTGCGGGTGGGATAAGACGAGACCAGCAGCACGCTGCCGTGGGTCAGCACGCCCCCACGCTCCTCACCATTCAGCGGCACGCGGCGAAAGTATGAACCCTTTACGCCGGGGACGCCATAGTGATTGGCCAGCCGTTCGTTCAAGAACGAATAATCAGCGTTCAGAAACTCCAGTACATTGCGGTCTTCCCGCACGATGTGCTCAACAAATAGCTCCGTTTCGCGCTGCAGGGCGAAACGCAGAGGCTCATCGAACTTCGGAAACTTGTCCGGGTCCGGCCGCCAGTTGGCGACGTTGCGGAGCTGCAACCACTGCCCCGCAAAATTCTCGACCAGCGCGCGCGACTTGGGGTCGGCCAGCATCCGCTTCACTTGCGTGGCCAGCACCGGACGCAACCGATTCTGTGCGGCCAGGTGCAACAGTTCGTCGTCCGGGATGCTGCTCCAGATAAAGAAAGACAGGCGTGATGCGAGCTCCAGGTCCGAGATGCGATGACGCGAGCCGGGCGTCGAGTTGGCGGGCGACTTCTCCACCCGGAACAGGAAGTGCGGTGAGACCAGAATCGCCCGCAGAGCAGTTTCGATACCCGCCTCAAAGCTGTTGCCATCCTTGCGCCCCATGGCGAACACCTTCATCAACGGGGCCGTGTCCGCCAGCGTGACCGGCCGACGATAGGCCCGCCGGGCGAGAGTATTGATGATGCGTTGCGCACAGGTTGCTTCGGGAAGGCTGGGGCCAGGGCGGCAGGTGAGGACGCGAGCGCGCGACTCGGAGTTCCCCGGACCCTTGGGATCAAAGGGACCGCCGATCAGCACGTAATCCACTGAGGCGGGCGATGACGGCGGCGGCGCCAGCGGGCCGCGTGCGACTGCTCCACCTTCCACCTTGGCCAACTCCGGCAGTAAGCCTGCACCAATCGTATGTTTGCCTGGTTTCAGCGGGACGCGGATCTCGACATTGCGCGAAATCTGAGCCTCTTCAGCGGCGTTGATGGCGACATCCAGCAACTGGATGCGCTTGCCATCGACGCGAAGGTCCAGTTTCGGCGGCGGCAGCGCCGATGACGGATTGCCCCGGACGCGCACCATGATCGAATACTCAGCTTCCACCGGAAAGTAGGGCCGCACGACGATTCCGCCGCGTACGGTCAACGGCAGTTCGCCGCCCGTCTCGCCATTGGTAGCTGCCGTCGGCGAGTACTTCTCGATCGCCGGCTTCGACTTCACATTGCCCATCGCCAGCCGACTGACGCGCCGGGCGGTTGACATATACTTTTCCATGTGCAGGGGCGAAACGGTCAGCACGGAGCCGATGTTGTCGAAGCCGTAGCCCGAATCATCAGCCGGTAAACTGGCGGCATTGTCCAGATCCAGCGCCAACAGGTCCCGCACAGCGTTCGAGTACTCGGCCCGGTTCAGGCGATGGATGGCCGGTGCGCCGGGGTTGGGTTGGGCGGCACCATTGCGGTCCAGTTCACCTTCCAGCCATGTCGAGAGCGACAACGCCGCTGCCTTATCGGGTTGCGGAGCTCCCACCGGAGGCATCTCGCCGGTGCGGACCTTGCGCAGCACCTTCTCCCACGGCGCGGCATCTGCCGGAATGGCGGTGGTCTTCAGGCTAGTGATGGCGATGCCCGCGGTCTTTACCTGGTCGTTGTGGCAGGCCACGCAGTAGCGGTTGAGCAGCTTCTGGTGGGTCTGCGCCGGGCCGGGAGCCGCCGCTTTTGCCGGCTGACCGGGCGTTTGGCCGGCGATCGTCAACGCAAGGGTGGAGGCGGTAATGAGTGCGCGAAGCATCGTGTGGGGGCAGCTTTTCCGTTTACACGAGGCTGCCTATATCATTCAATCATGAGATTGTGTTCCCGGCGGCTGGGATGGCTTGTTTTCTTTGTAGCGAGCGCGATTGCGTTGGCCGCGGACAGCCGCTTGATCACGGCAGTGCAGCAACGGGACCAGAAGCTGGTGCTGGAACTGGTGAAGCAGGGCGCGGATGTCAATGCCGCGCGCGCTGATGGTTCCACTGCGTTAGCCTGGGCGGCGCGGCGGGAGGACGCTGAACTGGTGAGCATCCTGCTCCGGGCCGGGGCCAAGGTCGATGCCGCGGACGAGAACGGTGAGACTCCGCTGACACTGGCCTGCGGGCAGGGCAATGCGGCGGTCGCGAAGCTGTTGCTGGACGCCAAAGCCGATGTGAACGCCCGGCGCTGGAATGGCGAATCGGCGT
The DNA here is from genome assembly GCA_044359315.1 of Bryobacteraceae bacterium. Lineage (GTDB taxonomy): Bacteria > Acidobacteriota > Terriglobia > Bryobacterales > Bryobacteraceae > JAPKYZ01. The sequence goes on from JBIKMK010000285.1 coordinate 4,164, forward strand.
TGATGCTGGCGGTCAATAGTGGCAATGCTGCGCTGGTAAAGCTGCTGCTGGATGCCGGGGCATTGGTGAACGTGGCCGAGGATCGTGCGGGACAAACCGCGTTGATGTGGGCCACGGCGGAAGGCAAGGGCGAGATCGTCAAGCTGTTGCTCGATAAAGGTGCCGACCCGAAAGCTGTGTCCAAGGGGCGTTACACGCCGTTGCTACTAGCGGCGCAACGGGGCGACCAGCCCAGTGTGCAGGCCCTGCTGACCGCGGGCGCTGATGCGTTGGCCAAGGCTCCGGATGGCAGCACCGCCTTCTCCATCGCACTGGCGCGCGGACACGAAGCCGTAGCGCGGATGCTGCTGGAGAAGGGCGCCGATGTCAACGCCAAGGACACCAACGGGGGCACGCCCTTGCATGAAGCGGTCCGCCAAGGCAAGACCGCACTGGTGCGCGACCTGGTGGCGCGCGGGGCCAGCCTCCAGGCGCGGACTGAAGTGCAGACCGGGCAACGCCCCAGCCCGTTCCGGAACTATGGCCTCACGCCATTTCTGACCGCCGCCGAAGCTGGCAATGTGGAGCTGATGAAGGAACTGATCAAGCTGGGCTCGGACCCCAAGGAGAAGAACCCCGATGGCGTCGGAGCTCTCCTGCTGACCACCGGCAGCCGCAAGATCGACGCCGTCAAGTTTGTCCTGGAACAAGGTGCCGACGTGAATGAATCCCGCAAGGGCGGCGGCAACGCTCTCCACACCGCCATCCGCTTCGGCGCCAACGAGATCATTCAACTGCTGGTGGACCGTGGCGCGGACCTCACTATCAAGGACCGCTTCGGCCGCACGCCGCTGGAAGAAGCCGAGTTTGAGGCCCCGAAACCAACCATCGAGCTGATGCGCAAGATCATGGCCGCCAAAGCGCCGCCCAAGGCGCAGTAACGCACTATCGCGGCGGGAACTGTTGCAGCATCCCCGCGCCACCCATCAGCTTCTCGATGTCCGCCAGCTTGGAGGGCAGGAAGTCCGTAAAGTTCTCGTAGCCCGTCTCGGTGATCACGATCACGTCTTCATACCGGATATAGAGATTCTCATCCTGCACACGCAGCTGTGGGTCGATCGAGAAAACATGCCCCGGCTTCAGCGGACCGCGATGGTAAGGGCCATCGTCATGCACGGCCAGCCCCACCGGATGCGAGAAGACGCCGCCGCCACTTTCCACCAGCAGCCGCGCGCCCCGCTCATAACTGGGCTTCGAGAACTTCCAGCGGGCAAACACCGCTTCCATATCCGCCCGCGTTTCGTCCCGGATCTGGTCCACTGTCTTCCCGGGCTTGATCCGTGCAAGGATGGCGTCGCGATACTCCAGGACAAACCCCAGCAACTCGCTCTGGGCGGGAGTAAACTTGCCGTTCACCGGCCACATGCGCGTCACGTCGCTGGTGTAGTAGCGATAGTCCGGTGCAAAGTCCATCAGCACCAGGTCGCCACTTTTCAGCGGGCTCAGATTTCGGTAGTAATGCGGATTCCAGATATTGGCTGTGCCCGCG
>JBIKMK010000286.1:0-5689 GCA_044359315.1 Bryobacteraceae bacterium
AGTTGCTTGGTTTAAGAAGCAAAACTTCGACATCATTCTGATGGATATTCAGATGCCAGAGATGGATGGCTTTGAGGCCACGCATTCGATTCGCCAAATCGAGCAGGGAAGCGGATTTGGTTCCCACACGCCGATCGTGGCGCTCACCGCCCATGCCGTCCTGGGTTACGAAGACCGCTGCCTCGCCGCCGGGATGAACGGCTTTGTGACCAAGCCGATTCAATCTCAACGCTTGTTTGAAGTGATCGAAAGATTGACCCCGGCCAACGAAGTCCCGGACAACTCCCTTGTGGAGAGGTAGCATCCTGTTTCCATCAGCAGCTAATCCGGAGCCTAAAGCGACGGCGACGAGGGGCAACTGCGATGAGGGTATGGGGGATGGTAGCGCCAAGGGGAATCGAACCCCTATTTAAGCCTTGAGAGGGCTCTGTCCTAACCGTTAGACGATGGCGCCACGGCTACATCTTGAAGGATAACACTCCGCGTCCGGGCGAAACAACCGCCGTTATTCCGCTCGGCCGCCGCGCACTTTCCACAGGATCTGCCGCAGCATGCCTTGCCAGACGGTGACGTCGTGGGGTTCCAGATCCATGCGGCGGATCAGGCGGCGGACTTTCTCCTCGGTGGAGGGCGTGCGGGCGTAGCCCGATTCTTCCAGCACCGTGAGCAGCTTTTCTTCGAACAGCTGCAGTTTCTCCTGCGTGGCGCGAGGATGCTCCTGCCGGGCGATGGGAGCGTCGTTGCGGATGAGTTCGTAGAGGGTGACGGCGACCGCTTGGCCCAAGTTCATCGAGTCATGCTCGGCTCGGGTGGGGATGTGAACCAGGAAGTCGCAGTAGCTCAAGTGGTCGTTGCCCAGGCCGTGCTTTTCGCTGCCGAACAGTAGGGCGACGGGTCCGGAGTGGGCCCGGATCTCCGGCGCGGCCTGCTCCAGGCGGAGCATCCGGTGTTGCAGTACGCGCGGCCCCAGGCTGTGGGTGCCCACCACCAGCGTCGCGTCGGCGATCGCCTCCGGCAGCGAGGGAAACTCACGCGCCTGGGCGATGACGCTGGAGGCACCGACGGCGCTGCGGGCTTCTTCTAGCGAGGGCCGGTAGGCTTCAAACAGGCGCAGATCGAAGAAGCCGAAGTTCGACATGGCGCGAGCCGCCGCGCCGATGTTCAGCGGGTTGCGCGGGGATACCAGCACCACCGATACGGGCGGCAGGCCCGGGGTTTGATTGTCTAACGGAACGGTTGAATCGCTGGCGGCCAAGTCTCCAGATTACCGTTCGTGCACGTCTTCGAGGTAGGTATAGCCATGCAGACCTTCCTCGTAATAGCGGCGCAAGCGGCCGGATTCTTCGAGGCCAATGCGGCCTTCGCGGACCGCGGTCTCCACATCCTGCCGGAACTGTTCGGTGAGCGTTTTGGTGGAGAACTGAACGTAGTCCAGCACTTCTCGCACCGTGTCGCCCGGAATGACGGCGTCGAGTACCACTTCACCCGCGGGGTTCAGTGAGACGTGCACGGCGTTGGTGTCGCCGAACAGGTTGTGGAGGTCGCCCAGGATCTCCTGATACGCGCCGACCAGGAACGCGCCCAAATAGTAAGACTCGTTATTGAACGGATGCAGCGGCAGCGTCTTCTTCACGTCGCGCCGGTCGATGAACATGTCTACCTTGCCGTCGGAGTCGCAGGAAATGTCGCCCAGCACGGCGGCGCGCGTGGGCCGCTCGTTCAGCCGGTGGATGGGCATGATGGGGAACAGTTGCTTCACCGCCCAGCTATCGGGCATTGATTGGAACAACGAGAAGTTACAGAAGTAAGTGTCGGACAGCATGCTGTCCAAGCCTTCCAGTTCTTCCGGGAAGACGTCCACTTCCTTGGCCATCTTCAGTACCTTGCGGCAGATGGCCCAATAGAGCGTTTCGGCGGCGCTGCGCTGGGCCAGCGACATATAGCCCAGAGAGAACAGGTTGAGCGAGGAATCCAGCGCCTGCTGGGCGTCGTGGAACGATTCCAGCATGTTGCGCTTGGTGAGTGACTTGTAGGTGTCGTTCAAGTCAATCAGCGGCTGCTCGGCGTCATCGGCCAGGTTCTCCTGGCTGGGCTCATCCCCAAAACCGCTGACACCCAGGACGTTGAAGATCAGCATCGAATGGTAGGCGGCGACTGCGCGGCCGCTCTCGGTGATGATGGTGGGGTGCGGGACCTCGGCTTCGTCACAGATGTTCTGGATATGGAAGACGATGTCGTTGGCGTATTCTTCCAGCGTGTAATTGACGCTAGATTCAAAGTCGGTCTGGCTGCCGTCGTAATCGATGCCCAAGCCGCCGCCGACGTCCATGAATTCCAGGCCGGCACCGGCCTTGCGGAGTTCCGTGTACACGCGCGCGGCTTCCGTAACTGCGCCTTTGATCTGGCGGATGTTGGTGATCTGGCTGCCTAAGTGGAAGTGGAGCAGCGTCAGGCAGTCGGCCATGCCCAGTTCCTTCAAGCGGGCCAGCACCGCCAGGGCTTCGCTGACCGTCAGGCCAAACTTAGACCGGTAGCCACCGGAAGACTTCCAACGGCCGCTGCCGCGGCTGGCCAGCTTGATGCGGACGCCGATCTTGGGCTTGACGCCGACACGTTCGGCATATTTCAGGATCAGGTCCAGCTCAGTAAACTTTTCGATGATCGGCGTGATGTCGCGGCCGATCTTGCGGGCCAGCATCAGCATCTCGATGTATTCGTCGTCTTTGAAGCCGTTGCAGACGATGGGGGTTTCGTTGTCGGCGATGCCCAGCACGGCCAGCAGTTCCGGTTTGGAGCCCGCTTCGAGACCAAAGTGATACGGGCGGCCGTACTGGTAAACCTCTTCGACCACGTGGCGCTGCTGGTTCACCTTGATGGGGAACACGCAGCGGTAGCCGCCTTTGTAGCCGTGATCGCGGATGGCCAGGTCGAAGGCACCGTGAATTTCCGAGAGGCGCTGCTTAATGATCTCGCCGAAACGGAGCAGGATGGGCGGCTGGATGCCGCGGGCGACCAGCGAATCAATCAGGTCTTTCAGATCGATCTGGCGGGCCGGGTCTTTACCTGGGTGAACGTACAGGTGGCCGTTTTCGCCGACGGAGAAGTAGCCCTTGCCCCACCGCGTGACGTCGTACATCTCAGAGGCATCGGTGGTGGTCCAGCGGTCCGCTGGCTCCCAGGAAACGCTTGTCGCTTCAACCTTCAGGCTCAATTCAGGCACACTCCTCGTATCGTCAAATTTGGTCGCTGAACCTACAGTGTCGAATGAATTGCCCGTGGGGGCAAGCGGAAATTGGTTACAACGCCTGAAGGGCCGTAAGGCAACTATTTTCTAGCAGCAAGCACGGCTCGGGCATCGATCGGTTACAGTACAAGTAGAACGGCTTGCAGACCCTCACGAGCATCGTCGCGTTGGTTGTGTTGGCGCTTGGATTTCTCCAGGCACCTTTTTCGCACATGCACGCCGGTGGGCACTCGCATCCGGTGGATTCATTTTTCCATTTGCATGCCACTGGGTCTGAATCGGCCAGCCTAACCGCGCCGCAGGACGAAGCGGCGATCTACCTGGATTGGGGCGCAACTCCGCAAACGCAACTGGAGTTTGCGATGCCGATGCTGGCGGCCGATTTGGTGGCTCCGCAGGCGAATGCGGCGGGCAGCGTTTTTGTTCCCGCACCGGAGCAGTTTCACGGACCGCCACGGTTGCGTGAGCTACCCCCGCGCGCCCCTCCCGTCTAGTTTTTCTATCCCCTCTCTCGCGCTCCGCGCGGCTATTCGATCAATTTTCGTTTCAGGAAGCAGGAGACCTCATGCGATGGTTTCTTTGGCTGTGCGGGCTTAGTGTTTCAGCCCTGGCACAGGATGTGAGCGCGCCGGAATGGACGGAGGCGCGCGTGTTGGAAACGTTTTCCCGCAGCTCCCTGGGCGCGTCGTTGGACGCGCGGATGGCGGCCATTGAGGCGCTAGGGCGGGGGCGAGCTCTGGTCGCCAATCCGTCGATCAACTGGAGCCGGGAAGGCGCGGGCTATACCGAGTTCCTCCAACTGGAGCAGGCCCTGCCGATCACGGGCCGCTTGCGGCTGCTGCGAGAAGCGGGCCGCGCGGCCACCGAAGTGGCGGGCGCGGGCCGGGAGCTGGCGCTGTGGGACGCTCGCTCGACGCTGCGCCTCGCGTTCTATCAACTGCTGGCCGGGCAGCAGCGGCAGGTGAGCATCGCGCAGACCATCCAGACCCTGGAAGACGTGGCCAAGATTCTCCGCGTGCGTGAGAAAGAAGGCGAAGGCAGCCGCTATGACCGGCTCCGCGCCGATCGCGAGATGGTGCAGTTGCACGCGGATCTGCGGTTGGCCGAAGCGCAGGTGGCGCAATTGCGGGCGCAGGTGAATGCGTTTCTCCCCACGCCGCTGGTGGGTCGCGCGGCGGGCAAGCTGGAGGATGCGACGGCCACGCTGGACGCGGAGGCGGTGGCGGCTCAAGCAATGATGGCGCGCGCGGAACTGCGGGTGCTCGACCGCACGGTGGCGGCGCTGAAGCTGGAGGAACAGGCGGCTTACAAGTTACGGCTGCCAGAGCCGACGCTGAGCGCCGGAATGAAGCGGGCCAACGTAGGCACGGAGTACGTGAGTCTAAGTTACGATCCCGTCAATTCACGCTTTGGTTCAGGCGGCTTGCGGCAGATCAACGACACCAGCTTTGTGGTGGGCTTAAGCGTCCCGCTCCCCACTTTCAACAAAGGCCAGTTTGAGGTGGCAAGATTCACCGCCGAACAGCGGGCCGCGATCTCGCAGCGCCAGTTGGTGTCGCAGCGGATCAAGGCGGAAGTGGCGGGTGCGGTGGAATCCTGGCAGATCCGGCGCGCGGCGCTGGAAGCCTACCGGGCGGAGCAGCAGCAGGCCGGCGGCGAGCTGTTGCGCATCGCCCGCGTGGCGTATCAGGAAGGCGAGTTGGGAATTCTAGAGCTGCTCGACGCCATTCGCGTGGAGCGGCAGGCGCTGCTGCGGCTGGTGGATCTGGAAGCAGCGGTGAAGGAAGCTCGGATTGAGATTGATCGCGTCGTGGGCGCGGAGGTGCAGCCGTGAGAAAAGTTCTGATCTGTGGATTGATGCTGGCGGGCGTGGCCTGCCAGAAGCCTGCACCGGAGGCCGGTGCCGCGCATGATCATGACCATGACCATGAGCATTCCGACACGCGTGCCTGGACCGTGTGGAAGGGCGATTACGAGCTCTACGCCGAACAGAGCGAAAGCCGCTGGGCGCTGCATCTGAGCCGGACGAGCAAGTTCCGGCCGATTACCGATGCCGAGTGCGTCCTGATCATCGGCGAGAAGCAATTGTCAGCGAAGCCAGGCACCCCGGGCATTTACACGGTGGATTCGCCGGAAGGCAAGGCGGTGCGCTGCACGATCGACAAGCAGCCAGTGGTTTTTCTGCTGTCGGGTGATGGACAAACCGACAAGGCCGGCATTCGCTTGCTGAAGGAACAGCAGTGGGTGCTGGACATGACCACTGAGTCCGCCGAGCAACACAACATTCAGCAGGAACTGCGCGTGCCCGCGGAGATTCGGGTGCGGCAGGGTGGGGTGGCGGAAGTGACAGCACCCTTGGCCGGGCGGCTGGTATTCCAGAATGTGCCTGCGATCGGCACGCTGGTGAAGCGCGATACGCCGCTGGCGGGCGTGCTGCCTCCGGCC
>JBIKMK010000287.1:0-5682 GCA_044359315.1 Bryobacteraceae bacterium
CGCTCGACATCGCTGGCCACCACACCATTCCGTTCCGTTTGTTTCACCATAACGAACTCCAGCTCCGAACCCACGCAACTTCGCCGGGCACACGTTTTGCGTTTCAAGTGTACTTCAGTTGTAGCGGCAGTCCGCTCCGGCCCCAAGAGACCGGAACGCCCCTACCGGCTCCCCAGAGAACCAACCGTGGCCCTCTCCAGGCATTTCGGGTGAATCTGATCTGCCATGTACGGATTTTAGCGCTGATTCCGCCAACCCCGGAACCCACATGCAAGCACCCTAAGTCCGGTAGGCGAGAAAAGCCACGCCCGATTCCTCACGAACCCGCACATATGCCCGATACCCACTTGCGGTCACGCGATCACAACCACCGGCCTCGCGATCAACCGTCCCCGCGTCCGCAACTCCAGCCGGTGTTCTCCGGCTGAAACCTCCGGGGGCAACGCGATATTGAATTCATGCCGGGGTGCCCGTGGATCGACGCAAAACACTTCGGTGCCCAGCGCCCGCTCCCCATTCAGCCGGCACTCCAGCGTGCCATCGGTTTCTTCGATCACCGCCTTCACGGTTCCTGACCGGATGACGGTGGACATTAGATCGACACCGTCACTGACACTCACCACTCGTGGAATCTGAATGGGCCGTGGAATCAAGCGAATCTTGCCGGCACCACCATTCACCGTCACTTCCGCCACTCCAGCCACCACCCCGGCCGGAACCGGAACGTTCAACTGGCGGAGCCCGTCATTCTCGGTGCGACCCAAGTAGCTCGGCTGCGCCGCCACGCCCGCAATGCGGACATCCAGATGGTTCAGATCCGCCGACTCGCCCAAACCCTCCACCCGCAGCGCCATCGAAGCATAAGGCCCACTTAGCGGAGCCACCGGCTCTGAACTCCGGGCATTGGTGATCCATCGCACGCGGACCCGCGAATACGGTGGCGCCCCTTCGCGCTTGCGGAACGTGGCCCACATATACTGCGTCTCCAAGCCCTCCAGTGCCAGCAACTGAATTTTCTGCTCCCGGGCAAAGTCCCTCACTTCATCACCGCTGATCCGGACGCCTTCCCAGGTGGTGTAGGCCTTGGCCGAAGGCGGCAAACCATTGATCTGCACCCGCGCAATCCCCGCCGGCTTCAGCACGCGGACGGCTTCGCGCAGGTATGACATCACCACCTCGCGGTCCGGGATGTGTTGAAAGACGGCGTAGGAATAGACAAAGTCAAACGAGTCGGAAGCGAACTGGTCCAGCGTGGAGCCGGAGCCCGTGTGCACATGGGCATGGGCCAACCCGGAGAGATTTTTCCGCGCACGGGCCACCATCTCATCAGACACATCAATGCCGTGGATCTCACCACACTGTTCCGCCAGGGGCTTCATCAAGCGCCCCGGGCCACACCCAATCTCCAGAAAGCGCCGGCTGCGGGCTTCTGATGGTAACCCGCGCTGGATCTCGCGCTGTAAGTCGCGGAGTACGTCGGCCGCTGTCGAGAAGAACTCTTCGCTCGATTGGTCCCGCCGCCCGAAGGCCACATAGTAATTGGCATCTTCCCGCGCGCGCGCGTTCCACTCCTCGCGCATCTGCGCCTGCACCGCTCCGTTGCTCATGGCTGGCACCGATTCCTTTCGAAATGCACGCCCGCATAGGGCGCCGGACATCGCGCGTGGCCCGTAATGGTGTTGTCCTTCACCACCACCGACCGCGGCGGATTGGGCCGCAGCACACCGTTGGCGAAGAAAATAGACGCCCCCAGAAGTCCGTCTTTTGACTGCGCCAGATTCAGATTCAGAAACTGGTTATTGGTGATGGTATGCCCACTGCCGATCACGAACATCGCCCCGTACTTAGTACCATCAATCACGTTTCCTTGCACCACGATATTCCGGCTGACTGACTCCGGATGGGAGTCATTGAACACAATGCCGAAGTTACCCAGCGGATACGCCGCCACCGGCTTCGCGTTCAGGCAGTGGTTACCCGTCACGGAACCATCGTGGAAACCATCCAGGTCAAAGCACTTGCCATTGATCTCAAACAAGCGATTGTCGCGGTAGATCGTTGCCTCCACGTTGCCGGCCGTGTCAATGCCCACCGGCTCCCCTTCGGCCACCTCCACCGGATAGCCCACGTTCCGGGCGATATTCTTTTCCACCAGCACATTCACCGCATGCCCCACCTGAATCGCGTCGCGCCCGGCGGTGTCGATCTCGTTCTCCGCAATCACCCCATCGCGATTCCGAGGCGAGACCGTGTAGCTGTGCGTCCAGATGGCGTTGCCCCGAATGCGGCGCAGCCGGCAGCCGCGGACCTCAAAGTTCGTCGTGCCCTCTTCCAGAAGAATGCCGCCGGTGGTATTGTTCTTGCCTTTGGCATCCAGCGACCCTGAGTCTTCAATCGTCACGTTGCGGATGATCACTTTCTTTGACCGCGCCACCACGATCGCTAGATTGACAACGTTGCGCAGCGTGACGTTCTCGATCAGCACGTCCTCGCTGCGGTCAATCGCGATGCCGTTGAGAGGGTAGTAGTCGATAAAGGGAGCGCCATTCTCGGCCACCGGCCAGCGCTTCTCCAGGTTAGCCCGCTTGCCGTCAATGATGACGTTGCGGATGCGGACCTGCTTTTCGCCCCGGATGTCGATGACGGCGTGGCCGGTCTTGGAGTCCGCGGTGAACGACCGGTTCTCGATCACGATGGCGGCGAAAGCTAAGCTGTAAAGGATGCCCACACGTATTGACGAGTTTAACGTGACCCTGCCCGACGGTTGCCTCATCGGCGTGGTGGGCGAAGCCAAGCTCCAGTTTACGCAAGCCCCCTTGCTCGATCTGCTGGAACGGCGGCAGAAGGGCGAGACGCTGTTCGTGCGCGGCCTGGACCCGCGCTTCTGCGATGAGGTCTGGTGGGTGAAGGCTCCAGGTGACCTGCGCCGTGGCGACCCGCAAGAGGTCGTTCAGGAATACCGCGCCGCCCAAGCCCAGCGCCTCCGCGCCGACGCCCAGGGCCGCCAACTGGTGCTGCCACCCGCCCTACGCCGGGGTGATGGCCGCGCCCGCGTGCTGGAGATCGAAACCCTGGACGCACTCGGCACGCCCACCGCCGCCTGGAAGAGCGGCGAAGAGGCGCAGATCCGCGTCACCGTCGAATTCGATCGCGACGTGGAGGACCCCGTGATTGGCATCATGATTCGCACGCGGCTCGGCTTTGAGGTCTACGGCACCAACACGGAGCTAGAGAAGATCACCTTCGGCCCCGTCCGCCCCGGCGAACGCGCCATCGTCACCTTCGCCTTCAATTGCGACCTCTGCCCCAACGAGTACTCACTCACCGCCGCCTCCCACGACCCCGACGGCACCTGGCACGACTGGATGGAGGACGCCGTGGCATTCTCCGTCGTCGACGACCGCTACACGGCCGGAGTGGCCAACCTTCGGGCTCGAGTGAACGTGGCCACGCAAGTCGGCGATTAGTCGAACGGCGTCCTGGCGCGCGCTCTCCATTCGTTCAGTTCAACAGCCCGGCCGACGGGCGCGGATGATCACTAAGCCCACCAAGGCCAAGCCGGCGGCCATCGTGCCCGGCTCCGGCGTTGTCACCGATCCAATGGCTCCGCCCGTCGAGGAAGCACTACTGGCGCTCAGCAGTCCGCCCGTGGCGTGATCGACTCTGAAGTCAATGTCCATCGAATACTTCTCCTCGATGCCGAACAGCGGCGGCGTCAAGATCCGCTTCCGGCCGAATACAGTCGCTTGAAACTTCGAGCCTACGTTGATGTTGGTGGCCTCAAACGGCGACGGGAAGGTCGCGTTGGCGGGAAAGAAATCAGTGGCCGATGACGTCAGCATGCCCAAGAACAGCTTCTTGGAGTGGGTTTCCTTTTCTGTACTCCAAGCATCCTGATACTGGGTGGCCGCAAAAAGAATGTCGCAGCAAACCCCGTCGGCCATGTCCCAAATGAATTTACGGCTTCGGATGGGAGCTTGGTCCTCCACCGCACCGGCCACAGGCAACAGCGGCGTCAACGAGAAGGAATCGGGCACCGGCAGAGCACGGTCCGGTAGGACCGGGAGCGTCACGTGCACTTGGCCCGAGATCCACTGGGGGTTCACGACATCGGCGTCCAGATAGGTGGTCCGAGATCCATCCGGACGAGTGTCGACGGTTGGTGTGGGTAGAAGCGACAGGTCAATCGCCACGAAGCCGCTGATTGTGCTTCCCAGGGCGAAGGGGAGACTGTAACCGCTCTGGTCATCGAGGATGGCCCGCAGGGTACCACCGGTGACCGTGCCGGAAAAATCGATCCGGTAGATGGACCCGCTCCAGGCCGGGATGGTGAACAGAAAAATCGTGAAAAGGTGGCGCATACGCATGTTCATCAGATTGGGACCGCGGGCGGCCGCACAAGGAGTAAGCGTGGGTATCAAGCGGGGTGTGCTACCCCGGTTCGCTCCTGCTAACCGCGGCTTGCAACAGCAGCCATCGCCCATTGACGCATTGGCAATGTTTCAAGAGCGCCCAGCAGGATGCTCATCACTCCCCGTTCGCGTTCACTCACCCCCGGCGGCGGGCGCGAACGAGCGCCAGACCAATGGCCGTCAAACCGGCTACGACAGTCCCTGGTTCCGGCGTCGGGACCGGCCCAACGCCACCGCCCGTGGATGGGGAACTGCTGCCGCCTTCCAAGCCACCGATGACGCGATCGACCGTGAAGATGATGTCTATCGTGAATCTGTTCTCAATACCGAATAGCGGAGCGACGCGGACCGGTTTCTGGTTCAATATAACCGCTTGGAATTGAGAGCTAACGGTCAAGTTGTTCAGGTCGAATGCCGAGAACCGCCCATTGACCGGAAGGAAGTCGGCAGGCGACGAGATCAGCAAACTCAAAAACACAGACTTGAAGTGCTCTTCCGTGGCGGTACGCCACTGATCCTGGTATTTGACGGACGGCTGGATACTGTCCACACCGTTCGGATCGGCTACGTCCCAAATGATCCCACGCTCGCGGATGGGAGCGTCGTCCTCAATGGCGCCGGTGGGCGGCAGCAGCGGTGTCAACGAGAAGGAGTCGAAAACCGGCAGAGCCCGGTCCGGCAGCGCCGGGAGCGATACGTTCACCTGGCCTGAGATCCACCTGGGATCCACCACATCGGCGTCCCGAAAGGCAGTCCGAGTTACGTTGGCACCAGGGACGACGGTTGGTGGGGGCAGAAGTGACAAGTCGATGGACAGGACTCCGTTGATGGTGCTGCCAGGGGCGAAGGGCAGTTCAAACCCGGTCTGGTCGTCCAGAATGCCACTCAGGATGCCCCGGGTGACCTTGCCCGAAAAAGCGATCCCATAGATGGACCCGCTCCAGGCGGGGATGGTGAACAGCAGTGTTGCGAGGAGATGGCGTATACGCATGTTCATCAGCTTGGGACCGTGGGCAGCCGCCGAAGGAGTAAGAGTGGGTATCAAGCGGGGTAGGCTACCCCGGTTGCGGTTGCGAAGGGCGGTTAAACGCTTATCCGGCAACGGGGCAAAGCGGGGTATCCTACCTCAGTCAACTTGTTTATGGCAAAACCCTTAGCTCCAGCAGAGATCGAGGCGGCGCTGGAGAGAATTCTCTCCAGTCCGGAATGGGCCCAGAGCTTCCGGATGGCCCAATTTCTGCGCTACGTCGTCGAACAATCCCTGGCCGGG
>JBIKMK010000008.1:0-18571 GCA_044359315.1 Bryobacteraceae bacterium
CTCGAACCAGACGGGGTAGAAGCGTTCGTCGAAGCCACCGAGTGACCGCCAGACGTCACGGCGGACCATCAGGAACGCCCCAGCCGGCTGCTGGACGTTCTGCCGTCTGGTTAAGTCCAGGTCCAGGCAGCGCCATTGGCGATTCGTCGCATTTCCCGGCCACAAGCGGTTGAGGCCGAGACACTCAAACACCAGGGCCGTGGCGGTGGGTAACCTCCGGATGGAGAAACCTGTCTGGGGCGTTCCATCTTCCGAGACCAGCAGCCCCGCCGAGGCTCCGGTTTCGGCCGCAGCTAGTAGTTCATCCTGCCCCGCCAGCACCGTCGCATCCGGGTTGAGCAGCAAGACAAATGGGGTTGCGGCGCGTTCAAAGCCCTGGTTGACGGCTGCGGCGAAGCCGAGATTGGCAGTGTTGCGCACCAGCTCCACCGGGTAGTTTTCCGCCACCGAGCAGCTGGAGTCCTGGGAAGCGTTATCCACCACGACCACGTTAGGCGTCCACTGCAGGACCGCCTCCAGACAGGCCGCCAGTTCCTCGGCGGAGTTGTGAGTGACGACAACGGCGGTTACGTCAGCCACGCGTACCACCTCCAAAACGCGCTGCCAGCCGTAAGCCGAAGCAGCTCTGTTTCGCTGGCCGCAAGGATCTGATCGAGCTGGAGAGATGCGTCTTCATCGGCCAGGCCGGTTGCCGCGCGGGCTTCACCGGGAGTCCATCGTGGAATCTCTGTGCACGCGGCCTGCCATTTGCCGGTCAACCAGGCCCGCAGACATCCGCGGCGCAGCGCCGACAGGCCCCAGAGCAGTTGTCCCACCAGCACAGCACGGGTATACGGGTGCTGGGCGCCGGGCCGGAAATGCTTTGCCACCAACAGCCATTGATTGCGTGAAATCAGGCGCACTGTTTCCGGATGCCACGCCCCGAGTGTCGCACTCCCCCGGTGTAGTGCCGTTGCCGCGGGGAGATAGATGCCTTCATAGCCGCAGCGGGCGGCGCGTAATCCAAACTCAACATCTTCCATGTAGGAGCCGAAGCTCTCATCGAGAAGGCCGATCCGGTCGAACAGTTCACGCCGGAAAAGGGCGGCAGTCATGGGAGCGAAGGCGATCGGGCGCGCCTCGGAGAACTCGGTGGCCGGCGCGCCATGCCCCGCGCGGAGGGCACAGCCGGAACGGGCGAGCAGGTCAAAGGTGGCGTCGATCCGGTCCGGTGCAGACTGCTGCAGGATCTTTCCCGTGGCAAACCAAGCGCCCGACTGAGCCAAAAGCCGCAGGTAACCGGGTGACAGGACGACATCGTTGTTGACGATGGCCACTGCGTCCCCTTGCGCCGCTCCAATGCCTCGGTTGACGGCGTAGGCGAAGCCGTAGTTTCGATCGAGCCGCAGGACGCGTGCCCCCACGGGAGCGATGCGCTCAGTGGAGCCGTTGTCCACGACGATGATCTCGTCTGCCTCAATCGAAGCGATGGCTTGCTGCAGCAGGGCCGAGCGATTGAACGTCGGGATGACGGCGGTGATCGTCAAGGGCAAATTATCGCAGGAAACGTTTCTTCAGCAGGAACAGCAGGTTCTGGATGCCGTCCCGCCAAGGGTTCAGCTTGATCTCGCCCAGACGGGACGAATACTGGATGGAGATCTCGACGAAGTGGATGGGCAGCAACAACGCTTCAATCTTGATCTCCTCGGAGAACGCCATGCCGTCGGATTCCAGCTTCATGTCCTTCACGATGGCCCGCTTGAAGACCCACATGCCGGATTGGGAATCAGAAACCCAGCGGAAGAACAGCACCGACATCGCCAGCGACAAAATGAGATTGCCGAACTTGTGCTTAAAGCTCATGGCGTGCCGGTCCCGCACTGGAAAGCGGGAGGCGTTGAGAAAGTCGGCGTCCAGGTGACGAAAGGCTTCCAGCAGATAGCTGATCGCGTCGGGCGGATAGCTGTGGTCACCATCGAGCGTGACGATGACGTCGCCGGTGGCGTGGGCGAAGCCGCGCTTGTAGGCCCGGCCGTAACCGCGGACGTCTTCGCGGATCACTTCCGCTCCATAGGATTGCGCCACGTCGCGCGTCCGGTCCGTGGAGCCGTTGTCGACGACGATTACTTGATCCACAAACGGGGGCATGCGCGTGAGCACCTGCTCAATGCCCTGCTCTTCGTTGAGGCAGGGAATGATCACGGTGATGCGTTGCGAGTTATACACCGCGTTTCCTCTTGAGGACTTGTTGGTAGCGCTGGGCGAGGCGCTGGGTGATGACACGCATGTTCCAATTTTGCGCAACTTCAGCCCGTGCCCGCTCGGCCATGCCCACCGGCGGTGCCGCCAATAGCTCAATCACTGCTTGCGCAAACTTCTGCGGGTCGTCCGCCAGGCGGCAGAACTCACCGTCGTTGCGGCCCAACCCTTCTGCCCCCACGGTGGTGGAGACCACCGGGATGCCGCAGGCAAAGGCCTCCAGCAGTTTAACCCGCACGCCGGATCCGGACAGGATGGGGCAGATAAAGACCGAGTGCTCATAAAAGGCGGTGCGGACGTCTTCGACAAAGCCGCGGATTTCGATGGCACCACCCAGCGAGGGTAAAGCATGCCTCGGCGGCGGATCACTACCCACGCAAACCAGCTTCGCGTCCGGGTTCTGGCGGAGCACGTGGGGCATGACGTGTTGGGCGAACCACTGGAGCGCTTCCTGGTTGGGCAGATGCCGGAAGCTGCCGACGAACAAGATGGAGTTAGCCAGACGGCCATCTGCGCGGAACTCATAGCGGTCCACATCGATGCCGGCGCGTAGATTGACGGCGATTTTCGGCGCCAGGGAGGGGCGAAAGCTGGTGAGGTACTCGCCGTTGTCTCGCGTGCAGACCTGGATGTCATCCACCCGCTCCAGCATCTTCAGCTCATAGGGAAGCGCCCGCAGGTACTCGAGCGTGGCTTGGATCTTGCGCAACGAGAAGCCCGGTTGGCGCAACTGGCGGGCGATGGATTGAAAGTAGACGTCGTGCTCGAACACGCAGGTCGCGATCCGGTCAAACGCTGGTGCGTACTGGCCCATGTTGGCGTACTCAATTTGGAGGACATCCACTCCATGCTGAAAGATGATCCGGTGGAGCATCCATTCCAGATCTCCGTTAGCGAACTCCCGCACGGCGTGAGGCTTCAGTGAGCCAATGGTGTGCGATTCGCCGTGCATGCGCACGAGGTGGTGGAAAGAGCGGCAGCGGGCGGCCATGGCGTCATGGTCTGCAATCTGGCTGGCGTGGTCGAGCAGCACAACCAGATGCACGTCGGCGTGGTTCACCAGGTGGCGTAGCGTCTGGCTCATGAAGACGCCACCGCCGTGCACGGGAGGTTCGATGGGGTAGGGGCTGAGGAATAGGACCGAGGGTTTCTCTGGCACTGATGCCGGGGCGTGGAAGCGGTCACGGTAGTACCCGGCGAGTGGGCGGCGGAATGCTTCCGTGTCAGTGACGGTTGCAAGCGACCGTGCTTGCCAGCGCGAAGCGAGGGCCGCTGGTAATTGCCGTAGAGCGCGCCACAGGCCGGCGAGGCTTGCCCGCTCAGGAGAGTTGCCGGCAAACAGACTGACGGCGGCACCGGCGGCTGTGAAGAAGAAGTGCTCGGCCAGCCAGGTGGTGTGGTGGATGTTCTTCCAGGCGAACAGCAGGTAGTTCTTCTGCAGGATCGAATCGATATAGGCTTGTGTGAACTTCTTGCCGATGGTGCCACGGTGTTCATGCCAGACGTGGCTTTGAGGTTGGTAGAGAACTTTCCAGCCGCGCTTCCAGGCGAGATAGCCGAGGTCGGTGTCTTCTAGATAGAAAGGTGCCAGCAGGCTGTCGAAGCCGCCAAGGTCCAGAAATTTGCGCCGGTCAAAAGCGCAGGAGCCACCGCCGCCATAAAAGCACGGGTAGAGAGTCTGCACCTCGTCATCCAATCGATGGCGGACTCTCAATGCGCCATCGCGCCAAGCGGCCTGGGTTAGACCAGTCTCCTGGCGGGGCTTGGCTGGGTCACTGAAAAAGATCTGGCAGGAGACGGCGAATACTTGTGGGTCAGTGAAGCCCGCGAGCAGCGGTGCCAAGAAATCTGGAGCCACACGCATGTCACTGTTCAGCAGGACGACGATGTCGTTGGTGGCCGCTCGAAAGCCGGCATTTGATCCGCCGCCAAAGCCCAAGTTCTCAGGAAGGGCCAGCAGCCGGACGTTGGGAAAGTGCTGGCGGACGAACTCGGCACTGCCGTCTTGAGACCCATTGTCGACGACGATCACCTCATTGGCCGGGTGCCCAGACATCGCCGTTACGACCGAGGGCAGATAGCGCTCCAGTAAGTCTCGGCCGTTCCAATTGGGGATCACCACGGAGGCGGACTGGTGCTGGGGACCGGGCAACGTCCAGGGCCGTTTGCGGCCTACGAGTTTCCAAACGAGGTCGGCCGTTAGGAGAGTCGCGAAGGGAATAGCTGCCGCGACCGGTGTGAGAACCAGGAGGATCAGGTTCTGGATGAAGTGCAGAAGGCGCGTCACGGCTTGAGGTCAGGTCCCAGATGGAGGGCGCGGCCCAGGCGAACCCAGCGTGAATCGTTGGCCTGGGCCAAGCGCTGCTGGAGGGCCTGCTTTTCGGTGTCCAGGGCGAGCGCCCATTGCGTGCGGGAATCGAGTTCGGCTTCTGCCTGGTGAAGAAGTTCGACGCAGCGGGCGAGTTCGGCCACCTTGGCGTCTAACGTGGTCGCGAGTTCGGTTTGCTGCCGGTGGGTGGCTTCCAGGGTTTGTTGAAGCTCTTGTTGCCGCTGTTCGATCCGCGCTATTTCGGATTGGTATCCAACGATATGGGTTCGTGCTTCTGTTAGTTGTTGCTCCATTGCGGCGACATGGCGCGCCTTCTCCTCATACTGCCGATTGCGCTCTGTCGCCCATTGGTTGGCGGCCTCGAGTTGTTCCAGTTGCTGGCGGTGCTGTTCGACGAGTACCTGGTGTTCGCTGAGTGTTTGGTCCAGCCACTGCTGTTTGGTCGCGAGTTCTCCCTGCAGCTTGCGGATGTGGAGTTCGCGCTCCCCCAGGACATTAGCGGCTGCGGGCACGTAGAGGAAGTTCGGGGATCCTACTTGCGGGGCCTGAGCGCAGACGGCTAAGTAAAAGTGGGCATTGTCTGCGCGTGCCGGATGAGGGTCGAGACGGAGGCTGGTGGCGGCGGGTGCTTCCAGTGGTTGAAAGAGCAGGGCGCTGACGTGGTTTTGGGTGAACAGCGTGACGTGGGGAAACGTGGCTTCCAGTGCCTGTTGGAAGCCGTTCTGGTCCATCTCGTTCAGGTGATAAGGATTCGGCTCGGTACGTGAGGTCGCGTAGTAGGCGCGGTTGGGAGTTGAAACGATGAATTGGCCACCTGGCGCAAGCAGACGGTTGGCTTGGGCGAGGAGCCGTTCCGGAGTGTGCAGGTGTTCGATGAGTTCAAACGCTATGACGAGGTCCGCACTTCCATCCGGGAGCGGGACGTCTTCGCAGGACGCGGTGAGGTAGTTGAGATTCTCGCGTTGGAAGTGCTGTTGCGCATAGGCGACGGCTTCCGGGTCGATGTCCAGTGCGGTGACGGAAGCGGCCGTTTGTGCGAGTTCATGGGATCCATAGCCGCTGCCGCAGCCGAGGTCGATGACCCGCTTGCCGCGGGCGAGGCGGGCCGCAAAAAGATAGCGGCCGTAGTGCTCGTTCCAGAGGTCGGGTTCCACTTGGCCGGGGATGACCCGTTCACCGGTGAATTCGATCATGCCATTGTCTCGGGGGCCGGTTGGCCGTTGATTTCGAGACGACAGGGTAGGTGGAGATAGCCGTAGACCTGTCCGGCGCCATGGCCCATTTGGAGCGTAATGGCGTTGTCGATCCAGTCGCACATCTGGTAGTGGGTGAGGTTGCCATCTGCGATGGCCGGCGAAAAGGAGAAGGCGCCGGGATAGAGTTGCGGCAGCTCCAGGTGGAAATCGACCGTCCGCAGTTCGCCGGCGGCCATCGGGGGCATCGCGTGGCCTTCGCGCAAGGTGTTGGTGCCGGCAAAGTCGAGACCGAGATGGTTGCGCAGCATAAAGCCGACGTTGGGGCGGGGGATTGCTTGTTCGGCTCGTACACTGATGCGTACGGTAATGCTGCTGGCCGGTTCCATGAGTGCGGTGGGGTTTCCGTCAGCATCCAGGATAGCGATTCCGATGATGGAGGCGCGGCCGTCGCCGTGGCGGTGGTCGATGTTGGGGATGCTGGTGGCTATGGCGTGAGGAGTGGTGGTGTTCAGTGAGCTGGGTTCGGAATGTTCTTCGGCGTAATGAGTGTCTTTTTCGGTCATCGCCGCCAGGTAGCGCGCGACGACACGGTCGGTCGTGTCCAGGGCACGGATACGTCCCTGTTCGAGCCAGAGCGTACGTTTACCGATGGCTTTGACATCGCCCATGGAGTGGGAGACGAAGATGATCGTGACACCGCGGGTGCGGAGTTCGTGTACCTTGCGGAGGCAACGCTGGCGAAAGTAGATGTCGCCGACGGCGAGGGCTTCGTCCACAAGGAGGATTTCGGGATCGACGTGGATGGCGACCGCGAAGGCAAGGCGGACGACCATGCCGCTGGAGTAGGTTTTGACCGGTTGATGGATGAAATCGCCGATTTCGGCGAATTCGATGATCCGTTGGTAGACCGAGTCCATACGGGAAGAGGAGAAGCCGAGGATCGCACCATTCAGGTAGACGTTATCACGTCCAGAGAATTCAGGGTTGAAGCCGGAGCCGAGTTCGAGCAGTGCGGCGACGCGACCGTTTACTTGTGCGGTACCGGACGTGGGGTGGAGGATACCGGCGACTATTTGCAGTAAAGTACTTTTCCCTGAGCCGTTCTCGCCGATCACGCAAAAACTTTCGCCGCGGGGTATTTCAAAGCTGATGTCGCGCAGGGCCCAGAAGTCCCGGTGGCGGTTCAGGCGGTTGAATGTAGCCAGTTCCACCAGGCGTTGGGCTGGCTTTTCGTAGATGGCGTAGCTCTTGGCGACTTGATGAAAATTGACAACCACTGTTTTGAAACCCTACCCTGGAAGAAGACTGTGCCGGTGTAGCTCAGGTGGTTAGAGCGACGGTCTCATAATCCGTAGGTCGTAGGTTCAACTCCTACCGCCGGCACCATTCCTAATTTTCCACGATCTGCTGATAGATTCGGTCCAGGTCCTCGGCCGAGTAGTAGTCGATTTCGATTTTCCCCCGGTTTGCTCCTTTGGCCAGAATCCGTACGCGTGTTCCCAGAACGCGCTGGAGTTCGTCGATTGCAGCCTTGACATTAGGGTCAAGTTTCTCGGGTTCGGTGGGTTCCTTGGGTTCGCGCGGTTCAGTCAGTGTCTGGACAAGGCGCTCGACGTTGCGAACTGAGAGGCCCTGAGCGATGGTTTTCTCGGCGACTGTTTGCTGAAGCTCCGGGGTGGGTAGGGCCAGGATGGCCCGGGCATGTCCCATTGAGATACGGCGTTCGGCCACCAGCGTTTGGATTTCCGCGGGAAGCTTGAGCAACCGGACCAGATTAGTGATGGTGGTGCGGTCTTTCCCGGTACGGCGTCCGATCTCGTCATGGCTGAGATTGAATTCCCGCGCCAGGCGATCAAAGGCAATCGCGGTTTCGATGGCGTTGAGGTCCTCACGCTGGATGTTCTCGATGAGGGCGATTTCGAGAAGATTATCGGGCGCGATGTCCTGGACGATGGCCGGGATGGTGGTTTGACCGGCCAGTTTAGATGCTCTCCAGCGGCGCTCGCCTGCGACGAGCTCATAGCGCTGGTCTCTTTGCCGAACGATCACCGGTTGGATGACGCCGTGGGTTCTGATCGAGTTGGCGAGTTCCTGGAGTTGTTCCGCGCGGAATTCGGTTCGGGGTTGCGTGGGATTGGCGTCGATCAGCTCGAGTGACAGGGTGAGGACAGCATTCCCCGGGTCCGCGGGTGGTGCAACGGGTGTTGTGGGTGCTGGTGTGCGGCTGGGTAGTAGGGCAGAGAGTCCCTTACCCAGCGCTTTGCGAGGATCTTGCTGCTTGCTCATGCTTGATGATTTCCTTGGCGAGACGGATATAGCTCTCCGCCCCCCGGGAGCGTGGGTCGTACGTTAGGATCGATTGGCCGTGGCTGGGAGCTTCGGCGAGGCGGACGCTGCGGGGCACGACGGCTTCAAAGACTTCTTCGTCGAAGAACTCCCGCAGATCGCTGGCGACTTGGCGGGTTAGATTCGTCCGGTCGTCGAACATCGTCAGCAATACGCCCTCGAGTTTGAGGCCATGCTGGAAGGAATCGCGGATTCGGTCCACGGTGTCCAGCAACTGGGAGACGCCTTCCAGCGCAAAAAACTCGCACTGAATTGGGACCAGGACGGAGTCCGCCGCCACCATGGCGTTCAGGGTGAGGAGATCCAATGCGGGGGGGCAATCGATCAGGATAAAGTCATACTCGGCGCGGATGGGTAGGAGTGCTTGGCGTAGCGCGGTTTCGCGGTGCTCCACCTCAACGAGATCCAGATTGCCCGCCACCAGATTCTTGTCCGCAGGCAGAAGATCAAAGCCTGGGAGTGAGGTGGTGACGATGGCCTCCCGTGCCGTGTGCCGTCCGAGGAGTACATCGTAGATGGTGGCCTTCAGGCCGGGCTTCGCGACGCCCATGCCGGTGGTGGCATTTCCTTGGGGGTCGGAATCGATGAGGAGGACGCGAAGGTCGTTGACGGCCAAGGCTGCGCCAAGGTTGATGGCGGTGGTGGTCTTTCCGACCCCACCCTTTTGATTCGCTATGGCAATGACTTTTCCCACGGTGTCGAAGTGTTAGCTTACCACGGAGTGTTTCACGTGGAACGCTACAACGCTGGTGGGATCCCAAGGTAGCTCGTTCGCAATGTTCCACGTGGAACCATCGGCGTCCGATCGGGCCATCAGCATCCAGGCTTGACCGGCCAGCCGCGGGGTCAAGGCCGCCACCTCCGCCGGAGATACCGCCCGGCTCACCAAACAATCGAACTGTTCCTTCAGCAGTTCCGCACGCTCACTCAACACCCGCTGACGAGACGCTTCCCGCAGAAAAACCGCCTTCCGCGTATGGGACTCCACCAAGGTCACCGAAAGATCAGGACGCATGATCCCCAAGGGAATGCCAGGAAACCCGCCACCACTCCCGATATCGCAAACCCTCTGGATTCCGGCCGGTAGCGAAGCCGCCAGGAACAACGACTCGCCATAATGACGGAGCACCGCCTCCTCACCGACCACCCGAGTCAGATTCAATCGCTGATTCCACCGCTCCAACAAGACGCGATGGGACTCCAGGGCCGCCAGTTGCTCATCAGAGATAGAAAAATACTTCCGAAGCTCAATCAGCATGGGAACTCAAATAGATGTCCAGAATCGCCACCGCGGCGGGTGTTACTCCAGGGATCCGGCCGGCCTGGCCCAAAGTGGACGGGCGAACCCGGGTTAAACGCTCAGCCACCTCTCGCGACAGACCCGGAATTGCCGAAAAGACCAAATCATCCGGCAAAGGCCGACGCTCACTATCCCGCAAACGTTGCACGTGCCGATCCTGCTGATCCAGATAGCCCGCGTACTTGATCTCGGTCTCAACGGTATCGATCACACCTCGGACCGGCACTCCACCCAAAACCTCAGTCGCCAAATCGACGGACAACCGGACTTCCGGCCGCCGCAACATCGCATCCATCCGCCGGGAAAGCAAGCCCCGCCGCAAACGCCCCTTCTGCTCTTCCTTCACCTGAAAGCGGGCGGCGCGCTCCGGCGAAACCAATCCCACACGCTCACCCAGTGGCGTCAGCCGAGCATCCGCATTATCAATGCGCAGATGCAAACGGTACTCGGCCCGTGAGGTAAACATACGGTATGGTTCATCGGCCCCCTTGCTGATGAGGTCGTCAATCAGAATACCGGTATACCCATCCGTCCGGGCCAACTCAAACGGATCCCGCTGGCCCGCATAGCAGGCCGCATTCAGCCCCGCCATCAAGCCCTGGCACCCCGCTTCCTCATACCCGGATGTCCCATTGATCTGCCCCGCCAGGAACAAACCACGAATTCGGCGAACCTGCAGCCCGTGGGTCAACTGTCGAGGGTCAATCGCATCGTACTCGATCGCATAACCGGGGCGGATCATCTCGGCCTGCTCCAGACCCGGGATTGAAGCCAGCACTCGCTCCTGCACATCCACCGGCATACTGGTGGAAAGCCCATTCACGTAGATCTCGTAAGTATCCAAGCCCTCCGGCTCCAAAAACAGCTGGTGACGGGTCTTATCCGGAAACTTCACTATCTTGTCCTCTATCGACGGACAGTACCGGGGCCCGATACCCTCAATCTGACCCGAATAGAGCGGCGACCGGCCCATACTCTCCCGCACCACTGCGTGCGTGGCCTCATTCGTATAGGCGACATAACAGCACACCTGGTCCCGCTCAATCCGATCCGTCATGAAGGAAAACGGCGTCGGCTCAACATCACCGTGCTGTTTCTCAAACACACTCCAATCAATCGAGCGGCCATCCAAGCGCGGCGGAGTACCGGTCTTCAACCGCGTCCATTCCAGATCTAACGCGCGCAATGCATGGCCCAGCAGATTAGACGGCGCTTCACCGTTGCGCCCGCACTGATACTTGGTCTCCCCTACGTGGGCCAAGCCGTTCAGGAATGTCCCGGTGGTCACCACCACGGAGGCCGCCGTCACCGTACGCCCATCCGCCAACCCCACACCCCGCATCTCGCCGTTCTCAACCAGCAGCGACGCCACCTCAGCCTGCAGAATCCGCAAATTCGGCTCCTGCTCCATGCGCTCCTTCATCCGGACACGATACTGCTTCTTGTCGCACTGTGCCCGGGGCGACCACACCGCGGGCCCACGGCTGGTATTCAGCAGACGGAACTGGATCCCCACCTCATCGGTCAGCTCGCCCATCACGCCACCCAACGCATCAATCTCCCGCACCAGGTGACCCTTCGCAATCCCACCAATAGCTGGATTGCACGACATCTGCGCGATCAGATCGATATTCATCGTGATCAAGCCGGTGCGCAAACCCAATCGGGCACAGGCCCGCGCCGCCTCACATCCGGCGTGCCCCGCACCGATCACGAGAACGTCATACTTACGGCTGGAGGTATTCATCATGGGCGACAATATCTATTTTAGGGGGCAGTTAGGTTGAACGTTCTTATCCTGGGTGGTGGCGGACGCGAGCATGCACTCGCCTGGAAGCTGGCGCAGAGCTCGCAGATCAAGAGTCTCACCGCCAGTCCGGGCAATCCCGGTATCGCCCAACTGGCCCACTGCACCGCCCATCCAGGCCCCGCGGACCTCACCGTCGTCGGCCCTGAAGTTCCTCTGGTAGCCGGCGTCGCCGACCAACTCCGTGCCCAGGGCCAACGTGTCATCGGACCCAGCGCCGCCGCCGCCCAGCTGGAAGGCAGCAAGATTTTTGCGAAGCAGATTATGGATGAGGCCGCCATCCCCACGGCTCGCTACCAGGTTCATGATGACCTGGCCGCGGCCAAACATAGCCTCATCCGCTTTGAGTATCCGGTGGTCATTAAGGCCGACGGACTCGCCGCCGGCAAGGGCGTGGTCATCGCCAAGAGTCGCCAAGAGGCAGAACTCACACTCGAACAGATGATGACCGGCCAACTGGTGGGGGACGCGGGCCGCCAAGTGGTCATCGAAGATTTCTGCCCCGGTGAGGAGGTCAGCTTTATAGCCCTCAGTGACGGGCAGAACATCGTCCCCTTCGCCCCCACCCAGGACCACAAAGCGGTTTTCGATGGAGACCGCGGCCCCAATACCGGGGGTATGGGCACTTACTGCGACGACCGAATCCTCGACGCGGCCACGCAGCGCACCATCATGGAGCAGGTGATGCGGCCCGCGGTTGATCAAATGGCCAAGCGCGGCACACCCTTCACCGGTTTCCTGTTTGCCGGACTGATGCTCACCACCAGCGGCATCCGCGTCCTGGAATTCAATGTCCGTCTGGGCGACCCGGAGACACAGGTGTTAATGCACCGGCTGGACTCCGACCTGGGCGAGTTGCTGGCCGCGGCGGCGGAAGGACAGGTCCACCGCGTCCCCCTGCGCTGGAAACCCAACCCGTCCGTCTGCGTCGTCCTCTGCGCCGCCGATTACCCCGCTTTGCCGCGCAAAGGAGATGCGATAGCGGGAATCGCCGCTGCCGAGGCTACCGGGGCCGTCGTGTTCCACGCCGGTACCGCCACCCAGGACAACCGCCTGGTCACCAGCGGCGGACGAGTCCTGGGAGTCACCGCCTCGGGCCCCACCCTGAATGAAGCGATCCGCAACGCCTATGCGGGGGTCGACCGCATTCAGTTCGCCGGTATGCACTTCCGCCGCGACATCGGTGCCAAGGGACTGAAGCGCTGGTAAAAGCGGGACCCAGACCGCCTTATAATAAGATCAGCTGGGGGGACGTAGCTCAGCTGGATAGAGCATCCGCCTCCTAAGTGGAAGGTCGGCAGTTCGAATCTGCCCGTCCCTACCATCCACCTATTGGACCCAGCGGCAACGCCGATATGCTCTCAAGAGAGCGGCGCCGCCATGTCCCTTACGACACTCGACAAATACCTCCGTCGCGGCTCCAGCCCCGCTCAGCCAGAACAGCCGATGGCCACCGTCGTGCGGCACATCCTGGCCACGATCGCCGACACCCTCCCCACAGAAGAAACGCAACTTCGCCTCAACGCTGAGCGGCTACGAGATAGCCTCAACGGACCCATCGACCCCCAAACCAGCGCCAGTCTGATCCAGACCATCACGGAAACCTTCGACAAGGCGTGGGAGTCCGAGCGGAACCTGTCGGATGCTCTCGCCCGCCAGGAACTGCAGAGAATCCTCGCCACCCTGAATGAAGCCATGACCATGGCCATGTCCGGCAGCGACCGCGCCATCAGCCGCCTGGAACACGTCAAGGACAACCTGGATCGTGCCGCGAAGGTGAAGGATTTTCAGGCAATCCGGGGTGAAATCCACGCCCTCACCCGCATGGTGGAACAAGAGGCCGAGAAGGAAAAGGCAGAAAAGGAGCGAGCCGTCACTGAACTCGGACCTCAATATGCTGCTATCCGGTCCGTCGCCGACCAGTACGCCACCGCTGTCAATTCCCGGCCCGCGGCACTCCAGGACTTCGAGGCGCGCGTCGCCTCCGGCCAACGTCACTTCTGCCTCATTCTTGTACTAGAGCGGATGCGTCTGGTGACCGCCCGCTATGGCCCGGCCATTGTTGAAGAAATCATCGAAGGTCTCACCCGCAAGCGGCTCCGCCTGCTCCCGGCAGCCTCCGAGGCCTACCGCTGGAATGACGACACCTTAATCGTCTTCCTCGAGCGCGACACCGACACCGCCGCCGTCACGAAACAAGTCGCATCCTTGGCCGACACTGTGTATGAGCATCAGGCGTTCCTTGGCAACCGGGTGGCCACACTCCAGGTGAATCTGCGCTGGGTGGTTCTTCCGGTTCGTTCGGACTCAGCCGCGTTTGTCACCGAAACCGACCGCTTCGCCCAAGGGATCAGCTCCCGATGAAGCGTCTTCACCCACGGCGCACGTTACGGCCTCGGCGCCGGGAGCACAATCACGCGCTGAACTTGTGCCGACAGGACATCCTGGAGCAGATCGCCCAGAATACAACGCTTGAAGAGACACTTTCCGCCATTGCTCGAATGGCGCAACTGAATCCTCGAACCGGGGCGGGTATCCTGATTCCCACCGCCCAAGGCGTCCGCCTTGTCGCCAGCCCAGACTTCCCTCCCACCCTCGCCGCCGCCTTCAACGCCGCTCAAGTGCCCGATATCCCGCACGACATCCAGGCCCATACTCTCCAGTCGGCGGCGGGTGAACAACTGGGCGCCATTCTCCTCTGCCGCCATCCGTCCAACCGGCTGTCAGCCCTGGAAGCTGAACACCTCTCCGTGGCCCAGCGGCTGGCCGTCATCGCCATCGAGCAGCACAACATGGTGGAGGAACTCATCCACCGCGCCCAGTATGACTCGCTGACCAACCTCTGCAACCGCCTCACCATGGAGAACCGGCTCTCGCAGATCGTGCAGCGCTCACGCAGCGCGCCGAAAACCGTCGGGGTCCTCTATCTGGGGCTCGACCGTTTCCGCCTCGTCAACGATGTTCTGGGCCATCGCACCGGCGATGAACTGCTGCGCCAAGTGGGCGATCGCCTCCGCGGCGCCGTCCGCGATAGTGACATTGTCGCCCGTTCCGGCGGTGACGAATTCGTCGTCATCATCCCCGCCATGGCCCGTCCGGGTGAAGTTGAAGCCGTGGCGGAGAAACTCCGCAACCGCTTGGCAGAGTCCTTCGACGTGCATGGGCATCAGCTCTGCCTCACGGTCAGCATCGGTGGCTGTTCAGGCGCTCCCGGTGCTGATCCGGAAGTTCTCCAGCGCGATGCCTACACCGCCCTCCACCACGCCAAGCGGCAGGGCCGCAACCGCACCGTCATGTTCGATCCGGCAATGGGCTCCGCGCCACCACAGCGCCTGGAAATGGAACGCCACCTCCGCTCGGCAATCCGCCATCAGGAACTGGAGCTGCACTACCAGCCGCAGATAGAACTTCGTACCGGCCAACTGGCGGGTGTCGAAGCGCTGCTCCGCTGGCGTCACCCATCGCTGGGCTTGGTCTCGCCGGCCACCTTCATCCCCATCGCGGAAGAAACTGGCCTAATCGTCTCGATTGGAGAATGGGCCCTCGACGAAGCCTGCGGCCAGGCGCGCCAATGGCAAAAAGAAGGTCTCTCCACCGTCCGAGTAGGCGTCAACGTGTCGGCCCTCCAACTGGAACAGTCCAGCTTCACGGAGGACGTGATGGGCCACCTGGCGCAGCATGAACTGGACGCGGCGTTGATCGAACTCGAAATCACCGAAAGCTCCCTGATGAGTGATCCGGAGCGCTCCATCGCGCAGCTCCACAGCCTCCGCGATCGCGGTATCCGCTTCGCCATCGATGATTTCGGTACGGGCCACTCGTCACTGGCCTATGTACAGAACCTGCCGGTGGAGACATTGAAGATCGACCGCTCCTTCGTCATCAAGATCCAGCAAGCTTCTGACCGGCCTCCCTTGCTCGAAAACGTCATCCGGCTGGCTCACTCGCTTCACTTGCGCGTCATCGCCGAAGGCGTCGAAACGGCCGCCCAGCACCATGCCCTTTTGGCGATGGGCTGCGATGAAGGACAAGGCTACCTCTACTCCCGTCCGCTCCTGGCGCACGCCGTCATCGATTGGGACCGTCACCGCCCGGCACACCTCTCCCAAGTGACCCAGCACCAGCAACCAGCCTTGGTCTAAGAGAACCCTGTCGCTGGCCTATCGCCGTCGGGACAAAACGAGGCCTGCCACCATCAACCCCACCGCCATCAGCCATCCCGTCGCCGGCTCGGGAACGATCCCACCGGCGTAATACTGCGTGCCGGATGCCGCCTTGATCGTAAACGAGGGAACATCTTGCGATGCACTGTTCTTCACGGAAATCACGTCGAGGACTGCGGTATTAGAAAAATCGGCCGTCGCGGCGGCTCCCGGAACCCAACTAAAGATCTGCGCCAAGGCGTAGAAGTCGATACTGAATTCGACGGGCGTTCCAAACGTGAACGGCACCCCCACTGTGGCCGCACCTTTCACCACCGGAAAGCTAACCTGCTTCCCGTAGTCCAAGCCCCCGCCGGTAACCGGAACCATATTAAACTGCGCCCGCCCGGACTGGCCCTTGGTCTGGCTCGACGTCCCGGTTACCGCAAACGTGAAGTACAACGTTCCGGTGCCAGTACCACCCCCGATCGTGTATACATCCTGGAAAGACGCTCGTCCACCAACCGAGGCCAAAGTGGGGAAGGTACCCACACCCGTCAAGGGCCCAAGCGAGTCGTCTCCGGTGAGAAAAGCACTCGCCTTACTCCGGAGTACGCCATAGGTAGCACTGCTCTCAGAAGAGTAGTTCAACGTCCAATTCGTCCCTGGTGCCAGCACGGACCCCAAGCAGGGGTCGCCATTGGTATTGGCGCAAACGTTGATCAAATCTGGGTCTGACGGCCCATGCAACCGGACGTAGCTCAATGTGCTCAGGACAGGCCCAGCCTGGACAGAAATCGTGGCTGCCAGGATCGGCAATAGATAAAGAAATCGGAACATGTACTGGACAGCGTACACCACCCCACTTCGGGACAAAGCAAATACTGCAAACGAACGGCGGAACCGGGAACAACATCTCAGTTCTAGGATTGGCCGCAACGAACAGGGCTCCCTGGAGCCATGCCTCCACAGCCCATTCCACCGGCAGCTTGCTAAGCCAAGATCTCTGTCACCACGCGCGCCGGGAACTGGTCGGTGAGGCGTTCCTTCAGGCCCGCCCGCTCAAAAGCCAAGTCGCGATAGTTGAGGCCCAGCAAATGCAGCAGCGTGGCGTGGAAGTCGTGCACGCTAACCTTCTTGTCCTCGGCCTTAAAGCCCACCTCGTCGGTGGCTCCGTGGACCACGCCACCCTTGACGCCGCCGCCCGCCATCCACATGCTGAACCCGTTGGGACCGTGGTCGCGTCCGGGATCTTTGCCGCCGGCTTGTGAGATCGGCAGCCGTCCAAACTCACCACCCCAGACGACCAGCGTTGAATCGAGCAATCCACGCTGCTTCAAGTCCTTCAGCAGCGCCGCCACGGGCTTGTCGGTCTTGTTGCAGGCGTAGTTCAACCCGGCCTTCAGGTCGCCATGCGTGTCAAAGATCTGGCTTTCGATGTAGAGCTGCACCACCCGCACCCCACGTTCCACCAGGCGGCGGGCCATCAGGCAGCGCTTGCCGTAGGAGGCGGTGGCCGGGTCGTTCAAGCCGTAGTCCTCGCGCGTCGCCTCCGTCTCCTTGTTGACGTCGAGGGCGTCGGAAGCCGCCAACTGCATGCGCGCGGCCAGCTCATAGCTTGAAATCCGAGCGTCCAAATCCGGCTGATACGGTCGCGTTTCCCGGTGGGCCGCATCCAACTGCCGCAGCAGATTGCGCTCCGCCTCCACCAGCGGTGTCGGCATCTCCGCGCGCGGCTGCAAATTCAACACCGGTGGACCCTCGGCGCGGAACCGCGTGCCCTGGTAGATGGGTGGCAACCAAGCCGATTGCCAGTTCGAAATGCCGTTGATCGGCAGGCCCTTGGGGTCATCCAGCACTACATAGGCGGGCAGATTCTGATTCTCCGTGCCCAAGCCGTAGCTCACCCAGGCGCCAATCGAGGGGCGAGTGGCAATGGTGCGGCCGGAATGCAGCAGGAACAGCGCGGGCTCATGATTAGCGTGCTCGCCATACATGGAACGGATCAACGCGATGTCATCGACGCAAGTGGCCAAGTGCGGCAACGCGTCCGAGATCTCGATGCCACTCTTCCCGCGCGGCTTAAACTCAAACGGCGACGGCATCAGCGTTCCGGCTTCCTTGCCGTTTGAGATCGCAAAGGCCAGCTCCCGCGTGGGCGTCTTGCCGGCCATCTTGTTCAACATCGGCTTCGGATCAAACAGATCCACCTGGCTGGGGCCGCCGTTCATGAACAGGTGGATCACGCTCTTCGCGCGAGCCGGAAAGTGCGCCTTCTTGGGCTTCAGGTCAAACGTGGGGGCGGCATACAAGTCGCGCCCCAGCAA
The DNA here is from genome assembly GCA_044359315.1 of Bryobacteraceae bacterium. GTDB lineage: Bacteria > Acidobacteriota > Terriglobia > Bryobacterales > Bryobacteraceae > JAPKYZ01. The sequence continues at coordinate 17,686 of JBIKMK010000008.1, forward strand.
CGATGCCAGGGCCGCCCCGTGGACCCCGTCCACCATCGTCGAAAAAAAGTCCCGCCGCGTCCGTTTGGCCATTGTCGTTCCTAGTCGATGAAGCTGAATTCCGCTGAGTTCAGGATGGCGTGACAGTAGTTGGCCAGCGCCAACCACTCCGCCTGCCAGGTCCGCGGAGCATCGGCGTTGTCCGTCGAAAGCCGCGCCGGCCATTGCTGCCGGAACTGGCTGATCGCCTGCAAGCCCGTCCGCACTTCGTTCTCTGAAGGCCGCCGCGCATAGGCGCGCAGGTAGATCAATTCCACCTGCTTGGCACGGTCGCCTTCCGCCTCGTCGATCACGCGTCCGGCCATAAACTTCGCCAAGTCCCACGTCATGGAGCCGTTCATCATGTGCAGCGCCTGCGTGGCCACGTTCGACCGGCGCCGCTCCGTGCAGTTGGGCGTCATGGCAGGCTGATCAAAAGCATCCAGCAACGACAGCGGCGTCTGCCGGCGATGCAGCGTGTAGATGCTGCGGCGATAGCCCGCGGGCGTGGCTTTGGCCGTCACTTCCTTGTCCGCGCGCACTTCAATCTCAGCGGGTGAACCAAACGGCGTTGCGTCCAGTCGGCCAGCCGTGGCCGCCAGCGAATCAAACAACGTCTCGGCATCCATGCGCCGCAGCGTCATGCGCGACAACAGCGTGTTGTCTGGATCCTTCGCGGCCAGCTCATCGGAAATGTGCGAGCTCTGCCGGTAGGCTTCGGAAGTCACCATCAGCCGGTGCATCGACTTCAAGCTCCAGCCGCGATCCACAAACTCCGTCGCCAACCAATCCAGCAACTCCGGATGCGTCGGCGCAGTGCCGGACTTGCCAAAGTTCGCCACCGTTGGCACAATGCCCGCACCAAAGT
>JBIKMK010000288.1:0-5646 GCA_044359315.1 Bryobacteraceae bacterium
GTTTGGTTATGGCCTGTGGCGCATCGGGCTGGCTCTGCCGGATGCCTACCAGGTAGCCCAAAAGATTGACCAGCAACTCGATCTGCACGACGCGCTGTCCACCGCCTGGCACTATCAGCATTCCTCGAATGAGGTCGCCCTGGCGCAACGCCGGCAGGCGGAACAACAGGCGGAGCAAGTAGAAGCGAGCGCTGCCGTGCCGCTGCTGCTGCCAAAGGCCGCCAAGTGGAGCGGATTGGCGTTGGCGGTTGTGGCGGCTCTGTTTGTGACGCGCTACGGCGTCCAGAAATCGCTCGACCTGAAGCGTCCGCTGGTGGCCTTTACGCTCGACCAGTTCGGCAGCGCACCCAAGGAGCAAGCCAGCGCGGCGAAGAAGCCCGGTTCGCCGATGGATGAGTATCTGAAGTCCATCTCCGTGCAGCCCGCTGAAGAAGGCCAGAAAGATGGCCTCGATGCCGCGCCGGAATCGGCGCTGGGCACCGTGGAAGTCCCCGACGTCAATAACGAGAACAGCCAACAGGCCAACGGCAAGACCAACGAGAAAGGCCCCGGCATGGGCGACGGCCAGGACAAGGGCGAAGGCACCGAAGAGTCCGAGGGCGCCAGCAAAGGCAACGAAAAGGGCGAAGACAACGGCAAGCAGGGTGCCAACAATCAAGGCAAGCAGGACGGGCAACAGCAGGCCAAGAACAACGCCGCGCAACAGCCCGGCGAGAACTCCTCCATGATGGACAAAATGAAGGACGCGCTCGCCAACCTGATGTCCAAGATGAACATGCAGCAAAAGGGCGGCGAGCAGCAGAATCAGCCCGGCAACCAGCAGCAAAAGTCCGGTTCACAATCCGCCAACTCCCGCCAGCAGCAGAAAGGCCAGCAGCCCTCCAAGGGCCAGAAGGCCGACCAGCAGCAACAGCAAGCTTCGAACAACCAGCAGCAGGGCGATCAGGACCAGGATTCAGAGGCCTCGCAAGCCAGCCAAGGTAAGCCCGGCGACAAGAACTCGCAGTCCGCCTCGAACCAAGAGAACAAGTCCGGCATGGGCAAGCAGGACGGCGACAAAGACGTCAAGCTGGCCGAGCAGATGGCCGCCATGGGCAAGATCAGCGAGATCATCGGCAAGCGCAACCAGAACCTGCAGGGCGAGATCATGGTGGAGGTCAACTCCTCCAAGCAGCAGCTAAAAACCCAGTACACCCAGCGCGCCGCCAAGCACAGCGACGCCGGTGGCGAGATCCACCGCGATGAAGTACCGCTGATGTATCACAACTACGTGCAGCAGTACTTTGATGAAGTCCGCAAAGCGCCCGCCGCTGCTCCGGGGCCCACGGCCAAAGGCCCGGCGCGGCCGAATGTGCCGTCTGAGATTCCCTAAAAGGCTACCGCGGCTTCTCCGCAATCAGACGCACCAGGCGGATGGGGCGATGGCTCCAATCGGGAGCAGCGACTGGTTCCTCGTACCGGATGATCTTGAACCCTTCGAAGATCTTCAGCAGCTCTCCGGACTCATACTCAAACGGTGCCCCGGATGCCGATTTGTGACCGGCTTCGATCACCACCAAGCCTCCGGGCTTTAGCGCGGCTCTGATGCGGAGTAAGCTTCTTTTCTCCATCGCGTAGATCATCGCGATCAAGTCCCAGCGTTGTTCGCCAAAATCAAAATCTTCATCGGAAGAATGGACAGCCGTGAGTGGTAGATGTCGCTCCTGGGCCGCGCGTTCGGCCACCTGGAGCCCCGCCTTCGCTACGTCGAAACCGGTGACACGCCAGCCTTGGCCAGCCAGATAAATGGAATTGCGGCCCTGCCCCATGGCGATGTCGAGAGCCGCCCCAGGGGGACGCCCGGCGACCGCATCCACCAGCAGCTGATTTGGTTTGGTGTTGAAAGTGGCCGGCTCAGTGTAGACCCGGTCATACAACTCGGCCTCGCCGTACGCATCAATGGCTCTCAATGCCCGATCCACCGCAGCGGAATCAAGACCGTCCGCGCTCAGCTTCTCGCGGTACAAGCGGACCGACCGGTCCCAATCCCCGCCAGCGCCACTGGTCTTGCGCCATTCATTGAAGGCCTTGTAGGAGGCTTGGCCGTTCACCAGCGGCGGGCCGGTTTTCGGCGCGGAGCATGCGGCCAGGATCAGAAGACTGAGAACGACGATGTTGAATTTCATGACCCTAAAATCTAGGCCAGAATCTCTTTCACCACTTCGCCGTGCACGTCGGTGAGCCGCATGTCGCGGCCGCTCCAGCGGAAGGTGAGCCTCTTGTGATCGACGCCGAGCAGGTGCAGCATGGTGGCGTGCAGGTCATGCACGTGCACCTTGCCTTCGGCCACATAGTAGCCGTACTCGTCGGTTGAGCCATGGATGGTGCCGCCCTTCACGCCGCCGCCGGCCAGCCACATCGTGTAGCCAAAGGGGTTGTGATCGCGCCCCATCTTTTCCGGGTCCGTGCCTTGCGATTGTGGCGTGCGGCCGAATTCCCCGCCCCACAGCACCAGCGTTTCATTCAGCAGCCCGCGGGACTTCAAGTCTTTCAGCAGACCCGCGATCGGCTTGTCGACGGTGCGGGCGTTATCGGTGTGGCCTTTCACCAGGCGGCCATGTTGGTCCCAACGGTCCGCCCCAGCCACCTTGGGCGTGATGCACTGCACGAAACGGACGCCGCGCTCCACCAAACGCCGGGCGAGCAGGCATTCGCGGCCGAACACTTCTGTGGCGGGATCATCCAGGCCATAGAGCGCCCGGGTGGCCGGAGTTTCGCTGGCGATGTTGGCCAGCTCCGGCACTGCTGACTGCATCTTGAAGGCCAGCTCAAAGTTGGCCATCGCGGCGTCGATCTCGCTGGATGAGCCTAGTTTCGCCGCGACCCCCTGGTTGAGCGTCGCCAGCAGATCCAGCTTCTTACGCTGCAAATCTGGCGATGCTTCGCGGCGTTCGATGTTGGCGATCGGCGTCGCGCCGCGCCGGAACAGCGTCCCTTGGAAGGCGGCGGGCAGGAAGCCGCTGCCGAAGTTGTCCATGCCACCGGCCGGGATCAGGCCGCCATCGAGCACGACAAAGCCGGGCAGTTCTTTCGACATGCTGCCCAGTCCGTAGGTGGTCCAGGCGCCCATCGAGGGGCGGCCCTGCAAACCAAAGCCGGTATGGAGCAGGTAGTTGGCGGCGGTGTGTTCGGAGTGGTCCGACACCATGCTGCGCACGATGGCTAGGTCATCCACGCACTGCGCCACATGCGGGAACAGTTCGCTGACCGGGATGCCCGATTGGCCGTACTGCTTAAACTCCCAGGGTGACCCGAAGATGTTGCCGTTGTCGTTGAACTGCGTGTCGGGCACCTTCATCGGCAGCGGCTTGCCATGCTCGGCGCGGAGGCGCGGCTTGGGGTCGAAGGTGTCCATCTGCGACGGCCCGCCATCCATGTAGAGGAAGATCACCGACTTGGCTTTGGCCGGATGGTGCAGGCCTTTGCTGGTCTCCGTGGCGGCGAGTCCGGCCAGGGCAAAGCCCGGGAAGCCAGCAGCGCTTAAGAGTAGTTCGCGGCGGGTCATCGGGTGAACAGGAACTCCGTGGTGTTCAGCAGGACATGGGCATAGCTGGCCAGGTCGGCCGACTTCAAGAACTCTTCCGCCGATGCAATCTCGGCCGGTTCCGGCAAGCGGTTGAAGGCCTGCTGGTACATGCGCGTGATGTTCTGTCCCGGTTGCGCCACCCAGCGGCGGGCCATCTCATGGGTGAACTCATTGTTCATCAGGAAGAGCGCTTGCGAGGAGACGATGGAGACATTGCGCTTGCCCGTCGTCGAGATCGGTTGTGGGTGATCGAACACCGTCAGCGAATCCGGCAGATAGTTGCGCCGCACGTTGATGTAGACCGCGCGGCGGCCACCGGAATCAAGCGGTCCGGTCTTGGGCTTGCCGCGCGGGTCACCATCCATGAACGGGCTGACGTAGACCGGTACGCTGGGCCCGCCCACGGTCCGATTGAGCGATCCGGCGACGGCCAGCATCGCGTCGCGCACGGTTTCAGCATCGAGACGCCGCGGAGATACGCGCGTCTGATAGGCATGCGAGTTCAGGATCAGGCGATGGATCGGCTTCTGCCGCCAGCCGTTGCGGATCAGTTCGCTGGCGAGCCAGTCGAGCAGTTCCGGGTTGGTGGGCGGCTGGCCGGTTAAGCCAAAGTTGTCGGGCGTCGCCACGATGCCTTGGCCGAAGTAGTGATGCCAAATGCGGTTGACGGCGACGCGGGCGAGCAACGGTTCGGCGTCCTTCAGCAGACGCTCGGCCAGTTCCCGTCGTCCGCTGCCGTCATGGATCGGCAACTGCGCCGCGCCGGAAAAGAGTGTCAGGAAGCGGCGCGGCTGGATTGCGCCACGGCTCTTGTGGTCGCCGCGCAGGTAGATGCCGACGTCGAGTGGCTCGCCTTCGGTGGTAGCGAGAGCAAAGGCCGCCGCAGGTGTGTCGCCGCGTTCGCCCGGTACGCGGGCGAGTGAGAGCGAAGCCGGGGGCTCCTTCTGATCCGAAAAGACCACTTGCTCCAGTTCAAGATAGGCATCCGCTTCCAGGTCGGCCAGTTCGAAGTAGGCGGTGCGCTTCTCCACCATCTTCAGGTCGATGGTGGCCCATTTCATTTCAGACGGCTGGCCGCGTTGGCGGCCGGGCGGGAAGCGGTATTCATCCACCACCAGCCGCATTTCACTCGCTCCGGACAGGCGCACATGGAGGTAGCGTTTGGGAATGGTGAAGGTGTTCGAGATGGCGGAGCCGGTGGCCGCGAACGTCGCTTTGCCGGACGTCACCCGGCCCTCCACGCACTCAAACCCGGCACCCGAGAACTGCCAGCTATAGCCCGCACACTGGGCGCGCTCCGGTGCGGCCCGGGAGGGCCCGGCGACGGCGGCTTGGTGCGGCCGGGAGCTGTGCATGATGCCTGCTAGGGCGTAGTAGTCGGCGGTGGGGATGGGGTCGAACTTGTGGTCGTGGCAGCGGGCGCAGGCGGTGGTGAGGCCCAGGAAGGCTTTGCCCAGCACGTCAATCTGATTGTCCACGCGGTCCGCCATGGACTGCACGGAATCAACCGGAGTGTTGATCACTTCGCCCAGCCAGTAAAAGCCCGTGGCGATAGTGGATTGGTCAAGCCCATCCACGATGCGCTTATCCTGCAACAGATCCCCGGCCAGGTGTTCCAGCACGAAGCGGTTGTAGGGCACGTCGTCATTCAAAGCGCGGATGACGTAGTCGCGATAGCGGAAGGCGTTGGGCTTGTCGACATCAAACTCGTGCCCATCGGTCTCGGCGAAGCGCACACAATCCAGCCAATGGCGGCCCCAGCGTTCGCCAAAGTGCGGTGAGGCCAGCAGTGCGTCCACCGTCTCGGCCCAAGGCCGCTGAGCCGTCGCGGCGGCTTCCTCGATGGTGGGCGGCAGGCCAATAGCATCGAGATAAGCGCGACGCGCGAGGATGCGGGCATTCACCTGGATCGCCCCCCCGGGCTTCATCAGCCCGTCAACGGTCGCGCCCGTTGGAACCGTTCGCAGCGGCCGGAAGGACCAGTGTTTGCGGGCACGCTCAAAGTCAATACCCTTGGCCGCTTTGGTGGCCGGAGCATCGGCGGCCAGCATCGGCAGAGCGGCAATCAGGAGCCAGGAGAA
>JBIKMK010000289.1:0-5640 GCA_044359315.1 Bryobacteraceae bacterium
GGCCTGACGAGTTCGGTACTCAGGCCCGGCGTTCTCAGCCCCGCTTCCCGTTCAACGGCGAAAGCTGCCAGAATTTCACTCATGCTTCGCCGGACCTCGCTGACGCTTGCTTTTTCTCTGTGCGCCCTGTCCCTGGCTGCGCAATCCCGCATCACCACTCCGCTCCAGGAGTTTGGGTTTGAGGTGGGGGCCGACTATCACCTGATCAATTACACGCAGATGGAGAAGTACTGGCAGAAGCTGGCCCGCGAGTCGGACCGGATGAAGCTGGTGGACATTGGCAAGACCGAAGAGGGCCGCACGCAGTGGATGGCCGTCATCAGTTCACCCGCCAACTTGAAGCGCCTGGACCACTATCAGCAGATCTCCCGGCGGCTTGCCCTGGCCGAAGGGCTGACCGACGATCAGGCGCGGGAGATGGCCGTCGAAGGCAAGGCGGTGGTGTGGATCGATGGCGGGCTGCACTCGACGGAAACCGTGGGCTCACAGCAGTTGATCGAGATGGTCTACCAGATGGTCAGCCGCGACGATCGCGAGACCAAGCGGTTTCTCGATGACGTGATTCTACTGGCCGTACTCTCGAACCCGGATGGCCTGGAACTGGTGGCCAACTGGTACATGCGCGACAAGGACCCGCGCGAACGCCGACTCGCGGGTGTGCCCCGGCTCTACCAGAAATACATCGGCCACGACAACAGCCGCGACAGCTTCATGAGCACGCAAGCCGAGACCACCAACATGGGCCGGGTGCTCTACAAAGATTGGATTCCGCAGGTGATGTACAACCACCACCAGTCCGGCCCGGCGGGTACGGTGTTGTGGGCGCCGCCTTTCCGTGAGCCCTACAGTTACCGCTTTGATCCGCTGATCCTGACGGGCATCGATGTGGTGGCCGCCGCCATGCACAACCGGTTCGCGGTGGAAGGCAAGCCGGGCGCGACCGAGCGCAAGGGTGCCCCATATTCGAACTGGTTCAACGGAGGCCTGCGGTCCACCACCTGCTACCACAACATCATCGGCCTGCTGACTGAAATGATCGGCAACCCCACGCCCATGGAGATCCCGTTCGTGGCGGCCCGGCAGTTGATGACCTACGACAACCCGAACCCGATCGTGCCGCAGAAGTGGCACTTCCGGCAATCGATCGAATACTCGATCACGGCCAATCGCGCCGTGCTGGACGTCGCGTCACGCAATCGCGAACTGCTGCTCTACAACATCTACCGGATGGGCAAGAACTCGATCGACCGCGGCAGCCGCGACCACTGGACCATCCTGCCCAAGCATGTCGAAGGGGCGAAAACGTTTGAGCAACTGCGGGACCCCGCTCAGCGTGATCCGCGGGTCTATGTCATCCCGGCCAATCAGCGTGACTTTCTGACTGCGATCAAATTCGTCCACGCGCTGCAAAAGACCGGCATTGTGGTGCACCGCGCCGCGCGAGCGTTTACCGCCAACGGGCGCGAGTTTCCGGCCGGGTCCTTCGTGGTCAAGACCGCGCAGGCATTCCGGCCGCATGTGCTGGACATGTTTGAGCCGCAAAACTACCCCAACGATTTTCAATATCCCGGCGGCCCGCCCATTCCGCCCTATGACAATGCCGGCTGGACGGCCGCCTTCCAGATGGGCATCGAGTTTAACCGCTTGCTGGATGATGTGGCAGCACCCCTGATGGTGGCGGAAGACCCGGTCCGGATCCCGGCCGGCAAAGTGGAATCTGGTTCGTCCGGTTGGGAGCTGACGCTCGACAGCAATGACGCTTACCGCGCCCTGAACGCATTGGGCACCACCGCCATGGTGAGCGGCAACTCCGCCCAAGCAACGGTGGAACGGTTAGCAACGGAGATGGGGCTCACCTTCAAGGCTGCTTCTGCGAAGGGCAGGGCGGTGAAGGTGCCGCGCGTGGCGCTGCTGGATGTCTACGGAGGATCGATGCCCTCGGGCTGGATGCGCTGGCTGTTCGAGCGCTATGGCTTCTCGTTTCAAGTGGTCTATCCCGAGACGCTGAACAAGGGCGATCTGGCCGCCAGCTTCGACGTGGTCGTTCTGCCGCAGGGCACCTATGGCCGGGAGGGCGGAGCGCGCGAGGCAGCTGGCGGTGGTCAACCGAAGCCGGAAGCGATCCCGAATGAGTTTCGGGCATGGCTGGGCCATGCCACGGCCGCGGAGGCTGCGCCACGCCTGAAAAGCTTTGTAGAAGCGGGAGGGACGGTGATCGCCCTGGGCTCCTCCAGCCGGCTGGCCGCTGATCTGAAACTGCCGCTCACCAATCATCTGGTGGAGCGCTTGCCCAATGGCACCGAACGCGTGCTGCCGCGCGAGAAGTACTACATCCCCGGCTCCATTCTGCGAGCCACCGTGGACCAGCGCAGCACGGCCACGACCGGCTTGACCCCACAGGTGGATCTCTATTTTGATAGCAGTCCCGTGTTCCGTCTGGCCCCGGATGCCGCGCAGCGCGGCGTGACGGCCTTGGCCTGGTTTGACAATCCGTCACCACTGCGCAGCGGGTGGGCTTGGGGCCAGCACTACCTGGAGGGTGGCGTCGTGGCGGCAGTGGCCCGGATGGGCAAGGGCCGCGTTTACCTGTTTGGTCCGGAGATGACGTTCCGCGCGCAACCGCACGGAACATTCAAGTTTGTCTTCAACGCCATCCATTCGATGAATCTGGAGTAGTCTCCGGGCGGCTCCTCGCTTCATACTGAAGAGATGGGTTATCACATCGCCGTCAACTACTCACCCAAGGGTGACCAACCGCAGGCGATTGCCGACCTGGTCCAGGGCCTGAAAGAAAATGAAGGCCATCAGGTGCTGCTGGGAGTTACCGGGTCCGGCAAAACCTTCACGATGGCCAAGATCATCGAGGAGACCAACCGCCCGGCGCTGATTCTGGCGCACAACAAGACGCTGGCGGCCCAACTGTTCCACGAATTCCGGACCTTCTTCCCGTCGAACGCCGTCGAGTATTTCGTCAGCTACTACGACTACTATCAGCCGGAAGCCTACATTCCGTCCAGCGATGTCTACATCGAGAAGGAAGCCACCATCAACCAAGAGCTCGACAAGCTGCGCCTGGCGGCAACTCGAAGCCTGTTTGAGCGGCGCGATTGCGTCATCGTGGCCAGCGTCAGTTGCATCTACGGCATCGGCTCACCGGAAGCCTATTACGGCATGCTGCTGATGCTGGAGAAGGGCCGCACCTTCCCTCGCCAGGACATCACCGCCAAGCTGGTGGAGATCCTCTACACGCGCAGCGACAGCGACTTTACCCGCGGCACCTTCCGCGTCCGTGGCGACACCATTGAGGTCTATCCGACCTATGACGACTACGCCTACCGCATCGAACTGTGGGGCGACGAGATCGAGAGCCTGTCGCAGATCGACCCGCTGCTGGGGCAAGTGAAGCAGACCTATGAGCGGCTGCCCATCTACCCCAAGACGCACTATGTCCTGACGCCTGAAACCAAAGCCTCCGCGCTGATTTCGATCGAAGAAGAGCTGAAGTTGTGGCACCCGGAGCTCGAAAGCCAGGGCAAGCTGATCGAGGCGCAACGGCTGTGGCAGCGGGTCCAGTTTGACCTGGAGATGATCCGCACCATTGGCTACTGCCACGGCATTGAGAACTACTCACGCCATTTCTCGGGCCGTTTGCCCGGGCAGGCGCCGCCGACGCTGCTCGACTATCTGCCTCATGACGCGCTGATCTTTTTGGACGAAAGCCATCAGACGGTGCCGCAGCTGCAGGGCATGTATGCGGGCGACCGCAGCCGCAAGGAGACGCTGGTGAAGTTTGGATTCCGGATGCCCAGCGCGCTCGACAACCGGCCGCTGACCTTCGAGGAGTTTGAGAATCGGGTCCATCAAGTGATCTACGTCTCAGCGACGCCCGGCCCCTATGAGCTGACCAAGTCGCAGGGCGTCGTGGTGGAACAGATCATCCGGCCGACGGGCTTGATTGACCCGGAGGTGGAGATCCGGCCCATCAAAGGCCAAGTGGATGACCTGTTGAATGAGATCCGTCAGCGCACGGAGCGCAATGAGCGGACGCTGGTGACGACGCTGACCAAACGGATGTCCGAGGATCTTTCGGAGTACTTCACGGAGGTGGGCGTGAAGTGCCAATACCTGCACAGCGAAGTCTCGACGCTGGATCGCATCAAGATTCTGCGGGACCTGCGCAAAGGCGTCTACGACGCGCTGATCGGCGTCAACCTGTTGCGCGAAGGCTTGGACTTGCCGGAAGTGTCGCTGGTGGCGATTCTTGATGCCGATAAAGAAGGATTCCTGCGGTCCACCGGGTCGCTGATTCAAACCATTGGCCGCGCCGCACGTAACGTAAAAGGTCGCGCGATTCTCTATGCCGACGTGATGACGGATTCCATGCGGCGCGCCATTGAGGAAACCAACCGCCGCAGGGCGATCCAGCGCGCCTATAACGAAGAGCACGGCATCACGCCGGAAACGATCATCAAGCCGATCGACATGAGCCTGATCCGGGTGGCCGAGGCGGACTACGTCACCGTGCCGCTGGTGGCCCAGGATGTGGTGGATGAGATGACGCCGGAGCAGCGCAACACCCATCTGGGCGAGTTGGAAGCAGAAATGAAGGAAGCGGCCAAGCGTTTTGAGTTCGAACGGGCAGCCCAGATCCGGGACCGGATCAAGCTGCTGCGGGGACGGGGGCTGTATGTGGAATCGAACGACGGTGGCCGCTAAACCTGTCGGCTTGATTTGTGCGGGCGCGGTCAGCCAGTCGTGGGTGACGCAGATACCAGGTCTCAGTAGTTGGCTCGGGCCGGTCAAGGCCGTGACGGCGGCGGCCAGTGCCCGTGTCGTGCAGTCCTTGCGTGCCGGTACGGCCACCGACAGCTGGCATGTGATGGCCGAATGCGCGGGCATTCTGGTCTGGGCCGATACCGGCCTGGAGGGGATCGTGCAGACCATGGCGGAAGGTGGCGCAGACTGGCGAGGCCGCGTCGTGGTGGTGTGCTCTGATTCGGTGGATAGTGCGGTCCTTGCCCCCCTGCACGCCCTCGGGGCGCACACCGGAACGTTGGCCTTGATCGAGGACGGCCCCTATCTGGTGGAAGGCGACGCGGCCGCGGTGCGGCTGATCCAGGGCTTGATTGGGACGCACCGCTCGCGCCTGGTAAAGCTACCCCAACAAGCGAAACTGCCGCTGCTGGCAGAACTGGCAGCTTCCTTGGAAGCGGCGCTCCCGCGGCTGACCGGTGCCGCCGGGCATCTGCGGGAGGCCGGCCTGTCGGCTGCGGATGCCCAAGCGCTGGTGCTGGCGGCCTTTCAGCGGGGGGCACGGGCGCGGTTGAAATCGCCCCGTCCGATCCGGCGCCCAGGGGCCGCTAACGGCGGCTGAACTTGAAGATGGTGGCCGAACGGTAAGAGGAGCCACCCTTCAACAAAACCGACGGGAATGCCGGCTGGTTCGGTGAGTCCGGGAAATGCTGGGTCTCCAGACAGAAGGCGGCGTTCCGGGCATAGGCCTGGCCCCCCTTCCCTTTGAGCGACCCATCGAGGAAGTTGCCCGTGTACAGCTGAACGCCGGGTTCAGTGGTCAACACCTCCAAGACGCGGCCGGAGGAAGGGTCATAGACCTGAGCCGCCAGCACGGGCTCCGGCCGA